>DATMYT010000481.1:0-2994 GCA_035560855.1 Negativicutes bacterium
AGGGGTATAGCTCAATTGGTAGAGTAGCGGTCTCCAAAACCGTTGGTTGCGGGTTCAATTCCTGCCGCCCCTGCCATTTTATCATGCATGCTGGATGCAATCGAATAATTAGGATGTGACAATATGGCGGTTCAAGAAATGGCGGTGCAGGGTCGAGGTCGACTGGTGAGGTTGACGCGGTTCCTGCGGGAAGTAAGATCTGAACTGAAGAAAGTTTCTTGGCCTAGCAAGAAAGAACTGACTGCTAATACGATAGTGGTGTTGGTGTCGGTTTTTTTTGCTGCGACAGTGATTTGGATAATTGATGGCTTTTTTGCGCAAATTCTCAAGGTTTTCATTGCAAAGTAGAGGCGGCGACTGATGGAAGAAGAGCGTCAGTGGTATGTAATACATACCTATTCGGGTTACGAGAATAAGGTCAAGGCAAATCTGGAGCGCAAGATTCAGTCTATGGGCATGCAAACTGAGATTTTTCAGGTTTTGGTGCCGATGGAAGATGAAGTGGAAATTAAAGATGGCAAGCGGAAAGTTACCAAGAAGAAGATTTTTCCTGGATACGTTTTGGTTGAAATGATCGTAAACGACAGGACTTGGTACGTGGTGCGCAATACACCGGGAGTAACAGGCTTTGTAGGATCGGGAAGTAAAGCTATTCCGTTGAGTCCCGTTGAACTGAAACCGATTTTGCGTGCGATGGGCGTGGAAGAACCGCGCCAAAAGATAGATGTCAAACCGCAGGAAGTCATTCGGATCGTGGCTGGTGCCTTTGAAAATTGGACAGCTACCGTGACGGATGTGTATATGGATAGAGGCAAGATCAGAGCGTTGGTTAACATGTTTGGCCGCGAAACGCCAGTTGAATTGGATTTTTCCCAAGTGGAGAAATTATAGAGACTGTAAAGGCTCCGTTGATTGGAGTCGGTGGGAGGGCTGTATTGCCCGCAATACCACATTTTGCACGTAAGGAGGTGTGAACACATGGCAAGGAAAATAGTTAAAGTTGTTAAACTGCAAGTTCCCGCGGGAAAGGCTACACCGGCACCTCCGGTCGGCCCGGCCCTGGGACAAGCTGGTGTCAATATCATGGCGTTCGTCAAGGATTTTAACGAAAGAACTGCGAAACAGGTTGGCTTGATTATTCCTGTTGAAATTACTGTTTTTGAAGATCGTTCTTTCACTTTTATCACGAAGACTCCGCCAGCAGCAATTTTGTTAAAGAAAGCTGCCGGTATTGAGACGGCTTCTGGTGAGCCTAACAAGAAAAAAGTGGCTAAGGTATCCCGCGATAAGGTTCGTGAAATTGCGGAGTCCAAAATGCCCGACTTGAACGCTTCTAGCGTTGAAGCCGCAATGCGTATGGTCGAAGGTACTGCGCGCAGCATGGGAATTGATATTATTGATTAACCCGTGTTTTCTGTGGGAGGGTTTCCCGTTATAACCACATAATCAGGAGGATAAATTTATGCCAAAGCACGGCAAGAAATATCAAGAATCAGTCAAACTGATTGAAGCGGATAAAGTATACGACCCGGAAGAGGCTATTGCGCTGATTCAAAAAATGCCGACAACCAAGTTTGATGCAACGTTAGATGTTGCGGTAAAACTTGGTGTTGATCCTAAACACGCAGACCAACAGGTTCGCGGAGCTGTCGTTCTTCCACATGGTACTGGGAAAACTAAAATTGTCTTGGTATTTGCCAAAGGAGAAAAAGCAAAAGAAGCGGAAGCTGCCGGAGCTGATTTCGTTGGAGCCGAAGACATGGTAGAAAAAATCCAGGGCGGATGGACTGATTTTGACGTTGCGGTAGCGACCCCCGACATGATGGGTACAGTTGGTCGTCTTGGAAAGATTCTCGGACCAAAAGGTCTGATGCCAAATCCCAAGGTTGGTACGGTGACTTTGGATGTTGCTCGGGCGTTGAATGAAATCAAGGCCGGTAAGATTGAGTATCGCACTGACAAGGCGGGTAATATTCATGCTCCGCTCGGAAGGCTGTCTTTTGAGTCGGAAAAATTGCTGCAGAACTATTTTACTTTGATTGAGACGCTCGTTAAAGCTAAACCTGCAGTCGCCAAAGGACAGTATGTTCGACATATTACACTGAGCTCAACAATGGGACCGGGTGTAGTGGTGAATACGCTTAAATTGGTTGGAACAAAAGAAGCCTAGTTTTTCTACAGAATTTTATATTTAGACTGCAGACAGCAGGTACCTTTATGGTATAAGCATCCAATGCGGATGCGCCCGCCGAGGTCGGAAGAAATCGATTCATGATTTTTATTATGAACGGTCTCCGGCGCTCGACGTCGAGAGACCGTTTTTTTATTGGTTGATAAACGTGGAAGGAGGTGGACTATATATGGTAATTCGTCCGGAAAAAGTGGCTATGATTGCAAAACTAAAAGTAACTCTGGATAATGCAAAAGGTGTAGTGTTAGTTGATTTCCGAGGTATTAAAGTGGCGCAGGACACAAAATTGCGTCGCAAAATGCGGGAAGCCGGCATTGAGTATTCGGTAATCAAAAACAACATGACTAGCATCGCAGCGAAAGAAGCTGGGATCGAAGGGCTGGATAATTATCTCAAAGGGCCGTTGTCGATGGTATCGTCGACGAAAGACCCTGTAGCGCCAGCTAAATTGATTTCTGAGTTCATGAAAGAAAATCGCATTATGGAAATCAAAGGCGGGCTTGTTGAGGGTAAAGTTATTAATGCGGATGCAGTAAAAGCTTTGGCCAGCTTGCCACCGCGTGAAGTGCTGATTGCGCGTTTGCTTGGCAGCATGCAGTCTCCGATCACCGGCCTTGTCAATGTTTTACATGGTAATATTCGCAACTTGGTTTGCGCATTGGATGCCGTGCGACAACAAAAAGAATCAGCCTAACACAAAAAAACATAATAAATTTTGGAGGAATGCAACATGAATAAAGAGCAAATCTTAGAAGCTATTGAACAAATGACAGTTTTGGAACTGTCCGAACTAGTAAAGGCCC
>DATMYT010000482.1:0-11985 GCA_035560855.1 Negativicutes bacterium
ATCCCATATTGAATTTCCCGCAACAAGAGACAGTAGAGTTTACCTATAATGGAGAAGCTTTAAGTGGTATGTCGGGAGAGCCGATCGCAGCAGCGTTGCATGCGGCAGGCATTCGAACGCTTCGCCACAGTTCGCGTTATCACCGGCCTCGGGGGCTGTTCTGCGCTATTGGTAATTGCTCTTCCTGCCTGATGACGGTGGACGGAGTTCCCAACGTACGCGTTTGCGTGGAGCCCTTGCGTGCAGGCATGAAGGTAGAGACGCAGGAAGGAAAAGGTACGCTGGTATGAGGGAAACAGATATTGCAGTAGTCGGCGCCGGTCCCGCGGGGCTGATGGCAGCAGCTTATGCCGCTGAAATGGGGGCAAAGGTTCTCCTAATCGAGCGTTCACAAGCATTGGGGGGGCAACTCGTCAAACAGACTCATAAGTTTTTTGGTTCTCGGCAGGAATACGCCGGTGAACGAGGATTTGAAATCGCCCGCAAATTAATGGATCGCATCGAAAATCAGCCGAATATCACAATCTGGAAAAATGCGACGACGCTCGGTTATTACCCGGACGGCGTCATGACGGTAAAAAAAGATGAAAAGTTTTACACGCTAAAACCGCGCAAAATCGTCATGGCAACGGGCGCTTCGGAGAAAACGCTCGCATTTCCAAACAATGATTTGCCGGGAATTTATGGCGCAGGCGCGGTGCAGACACTGATGAACGTATATGGTGTGATGCCGGCCAAGCGAGTACTGATGGTGGGCGCAGGCAATATCGGCGTTATTGTAGCCTATCAATTGTTGCAAGCGGGAGTTGAGGTCGCGGCCATCATCGAAGCGGCGCCAAAGATCGGCGGCTATTGGGTGCACGCTTCGAAAATTCAGCGCTGCGGCGTTCCCATTCTTACAGGGCATACCATCAAACAGGCGCATGGAACAGATCGGTTGGAAGGTGTCACCGTGTGTCGACTCGATGAAAAATGGGCAATGATTCCGGGAACAGACGCTTATTTTGAGGTGGACGGCCTGTGTTTGGCAGTGGGGTTGAGTCCGTTGACCGAATTGTTATGGCAGGCGGGCTGCAAGATGGAGTTTGTGGCGGAGCTGGGGGGTTACGTTCCTTGGCGAAATGCCGATTTGCTGACGACCCACAATAATATCTATGTGGCAGGCGATGTCGCGGGGGTGGAAGAAGCGTCGGCGGCGATGGTGGAAGGTAAGCTGGCCGGATTGGCGGCGGCTTTCTCTCTAAACTACCAGACGGAGAAATTTGCAGCAGAGTATCATGAAGCTAAAAATCAATTGAATGCGCTGCGCGCCGGACCGGTCAGCGCCAAAGTATGTAGTGGGCTGTGCAAAGTCATGCTGGGGGAGGCGATCTGATATGTTGACAAAAGACGGGATTCCTTCCGTGGAGGATTTAAGCGCAGTGACGCCGCCGACTAAGCGGCTGAATCAGGGTCCGGTGGCGGTTATCGAGTGCTTTCAGGAAATTCCTTGCAATCCGTGTGCGGACGCATGCCCCAGCGGGGCAATTACCATGCCAGGAAATATCAGTGCGCGACCAATATTTGATGAACACAAATGCAACGGATGTGGAATCTGTGTGACGCGCTGCCCGGGGTTGGCTATTTTTGTCGTGGATTTTTCGTATGCCGCGAATGAAGCGATGCTGAAGATTCCCTATGAATTTTGCCCATTGCCGGAAAGCGGGGAAGAAGTGCAAGTCCTGGACCGCGCCGGAAAAACAGCTGGGGTTGCTCGCGTGATCCGCGTACAGCAACAGGCGAATAAAACGACAGTGTTATGGCTGGCTGTGCCGAAAGATATAGCGCTGGACGTGCGGAATATCCGCCGGAAGATGGGGGCGATGTCATGAGTGACGATATCATCATCTGCCGCTGTGAAGATATAAAATTATCGGAAATCCGTGATTGTATCGAACAGGGCGATCGAACGACAGAAGAAATTAAACGAAATTGTCGGTGCGGCATGGGGCCTTGCCAGGGACGGACATGCATGCCGCTTGTTGCGCAAGAACTGGCGAAGGCTACAGGAAAAACGGTTGGCGAACTCGAGTTGCCGACATTCCGTCAACCCGTGGCGGCGATCAAAATGAGCGCACTGGCGGGAGGTGGCGAAGATGACTAAAAGTGCCGATGTGGTAGTGATCGGCGGTGGTATTGTCGGCTGCTCCACCGCGTATAACTTGGCGCGGCTCGGCGCGGGAAAGGTTATTTTAGTCGAACGCGGTTATTTGGCCAGTGGATCGACAGGGCGCTGCGGGGCAGGAATGCGTATGCAGTGGGGCACCGAAACGAACTGTCTGCTGTCGCGTGAAAGTACACGAATGCTGGAACGGTTGCCGGAACTCCTCGATGTGGATATTGATATCGAATTGAAGCAGGGCGGTTATTTATTGCTTGCCTACACCGACAAGATGGCGGCTCAGTTCAAAAAAAATCTTGTTCTTCAGAAAGCGCTCGATATTCCTGCTCGCTGGGTGACGCCCGCGGAAGCAAAAGAAATCGTACCGCACCTGAATACCGATGGCTTGATCGGCGCAACTTTTTGTTCAAAGGATGGACATTGTAATCCCTTTAAAACAACTGCAGCGTATGCGAAAGCGGCTCGTCGTCTCGGCGTGGAAATCCAGACCCATACGGAAGTGATCGGGATCGATACGGATTGTTGCCAGATTCGAACCGTAAAAACGACGCAAGGCGATATTCATACGCCACAAGTGGTAGTTGCTGCCGGGGGCTATACCAAAAATATCGGTCGCATGGTAGGCACTGAGATTCCCATCCACCCGGAACGACATGAAATTTTGGTGACGGAGCCGGTCGAACCGATGCAGGAATCAATGGTGATGAGTTTTCATCACAACCTATACTGTCAGCAGAGTCCCCACGGCAGCTTCATTATGGGTATCGGCCACCCGGACTTGCCGGAAAGCTTTGACATCCGATCCAGCTGGCAATTTCTGCAGGAAATGGCGACGCGTCTAGTCGAGATCTTGCCGCCGTTGGCGGGATTGAATGTGGTCCGGCAATGGGCCGGATTGTACGACATGTCGCCTGATCGTCAGCCGATTCTCGGACAGGCGGGCGATGTGGAAGGGTTTCATATTGCTGCAGGATTCAGCGGACATGGGTTTATGATTGGCCCTGTCACCGGACAGATCGTGGCGGAGCAACTGCTGGGATTGCCGACTGCTTTGCCGGTAGGGATGCTTGATGCCGGACGCTTCCAGCGCGGAGATTTGTTTATCGAACCCTCGGTTGTTTGATACACCGTAAAATAAATGTTCACTAAAAATGAGGAGGATTTTTATCATGTTGACAGAGTATCGTAACGAACCTTTTACGAATTTTTCCCTTCCCGAAAACAAAGCGGCTATGACTGCCGCGCTGGCGCTCGTTGCTTCACAAAAAGGGCGGCATTATCCCTTGGAAATTGGTGGCGCCGCCGTTGATACGGAAGCGCGGATCACTTCGGTCAATCCGTCCTGTTTGTCTGAAGTGGTCGGAACCGTGGCCCGCGCCAATGTTGAACTTGCGGATAAAGCGGTGCAGGCAGCAGCAGAATCATTTAAAACGTGGAAAAATGTCGAGCCGGAAACTCGGGCTCGCTTAATTTTCAAGGCGGCAGCAATCCTGCGTCGCCGCAAGTTCGAGTATTCCGCATGGCTGGTAGAAGAAGCCGGAAAGAACTGGGCGGAAGCCGATGCCGATACAGCGGAAGCTATCGATTTCATGGAATACTATGGACGTGAAATGCTCCGTTACGCCGCAGGGATGACGGTAGCCTCTTATCCCGGCGAACAGAATGAATGTGTTTATATTCCTTTGGGCGTGGGCGTGGTTATTCCTCCATGGAACTTCCCTCTGGCGATTTTGGCCGGGATGACGGCGGCTGCGGTAGTCGCAGGCAACACCGTTATCATGAAACCCGCCAGCAGTACCCCGGTGATCGCGGCAAAATTGATGGAACTGTTTAAAGAAGCCGGCCTTCCCGCAGGAGTTGTCAACTATCTGCCAGGCAGCGGCGGCAGCATCGGTGATGCGCTGGTATCGCATCCGAAAGTTCGGTTCATCAACTTCACCGGCTCCAAGGAAGTTGGGTTGCGGATCAATAAACTGGCGGCCGATGTGGCGCCGGGACAGATCTGGATCAAGCGGGTAGTTGCCGAAATGGGCGGCAAAGATGCAATCATTGTCGATGACGAAGCCGATATTGAAGAAGCTGCGACGGGAATTGTGACTTCGGCTTTCGGTTTTCAAGGACAAAAATGTTCGGCTTGCTCACGCGCAATTGTTGTAAAAAGCGTATATGATGAACTGGTGGCCAAGGTAGTAGCAAAGACAAAAGCGTTGCGTGTCGGCCCTGCTGCGGAATTTGGCGTGAATCTGGGACCGGTGGTAGATGAGGGCGCCTATAAAAAGGTGCTGAGCTATATTGAAATTGGCAAGCAAGAAGCCAGGCTCGTAGCTGGCGGCAATAAAGCCGGCGATAACGGCTGGTTTATCGAACCCACGGTGTTTGCTGATGCACCGGCCAACTCCCGCATCGCGCAGGAGGAAATCTTTGGACCGTTCGTGGCGATTATTCCGGCGGCGAATTTTGATGAAGCTCTCGATATTGCCAATGGCACCGAATATGGACTGACCGGTGCGGTGTTTTCCCGCAATCGGGCCAAACTGGAGAAAGCAAGGCGCGAATTCCACGTCGGAAATCTGTACTTGAATCGGAAGTGCACCGGGGCATTGGTCGGGGTACAGCCCTTTGGCGGATTCAATATGTCGGGTACGGATTCGAAAGCGGGCGGAGCCGACTACTTGCTGCTGTTCATGCAAGCAAAATCAGTGGCGGAAAAACTATAAAACAGACCGTTCTTATGCATCAAGCCTTCCGACTTTCGGGTCTGGAGGGCTTGATGCATAGTAAGGGGTAGAAAAGCGCAAACAGGATTTTGGTCCAGGGTGGAGAAATAAAAAACGACATGATGAAGAGAATCCTGATTAGGGTAGAAGGTTGGAAGGAGACTTGAGATGAGCAAATTGACGCGATGGGTACGTGGATTGGCTATAACGCTGATAGTATCGGTGGGCTTGACAGTGTCCGCCATGCCGGCAATGTCCGCAGATGCAGCAAGTCAATCAGCGACCAGAGGTTTGATTGGCATGTATGTTCAGGGTGCGGAGCGGTTTCTTGTCCGGGAGCGGGCGGGGCAGCTCGAGATGCTTTATGATACGGGAGATCGGGTGGAAACAATGTTTGCCGCTTATTCAGGATACTCTCTGCAGCCCGTCGCGGCGGATACCTTCCAGCTACTTTCCTACAGTCCACTTCGCAAAGAGGCTGTGCCGGTCCGATTCGAGCGTGATCGCGGAGGGCACGGGATTGCGGCCATCATTGGAACCAAAACGTATAAGAGACAATTTTTTGATGTAGAAGAGGGCAAGACCTTTCAGATTAAAGCGTTGCTTCCGACAGATAAATTGCGTCAGGGAGCGTTGGCTGGGAGTCCGCCTATAGAGAAAGGAACGTTTTTGTCGCCGGACCTAGTGGAGGTGGCGAGTTTGGACGCGACAATCCGGCTAGATATTCGATACGCCACGACGAACAACTTCATGGGAATTCAGCTTTATGATGAAGCAAGAGCGTTTTTGCAACGACCCGCAGCAGAAGCAGTGGTGCGGGTTCAGACGGCATTGAAAAAATATAAAGTTGGGCTGATTGTCTATGACGCCTATCGTCCGTGGTATGTGACAAAAATGTTTTGGGACGCGACACCGGACTCGCAAAAAGTGTTTGTTGCCGATCCGTCGAAAGGTTCAAGGCACAACCGGGGCGGTGCAGTAGATGTCGGTCTCTACAGTCTTCAAACCGGGGAAGTGCTGGATATGGGCAGTGATTATGATGAGTTTTCGATTAGGGCCTATCCGACATATCCGGGCGGAACGGCTGAACAGCGTGAACGACGCGAGATGCTGCGAATCTTGATGGAAGGTGAAGGGTTCACGATATATCCGGAAGAATGGTGGCATTTTGACTATAGTGACTGGCGAAAATATCCGATTCTCAACGTTCGATTCAGCGAATTGTAATTAGAACGCGAAGAGCCACAAAATATCGGGCAGGAAATATCCCGTTGCTGATAGAATTATTATGGCAAGAAAGAAAAGCCGGGAGGGAACAACGTGTTTGCACTCAATTTTCAATGGCCTCAAAATGAAGAATTGCTTAACGCCCGCCAAAAGGATTGCACGGTCCACTTGGGCGATATTCGTGACAGTTATCCTGAAAATTCAGTAGTTTGGATAACTGTTGGCCCCAAGTATGGTGCCAAACGAAAGCTTTACAGCGCGATGATTGATACCGTTTACACCAAGGAATTCCATGCGCTGACCATGAATGATTTGCGCCATCAAAGTCCGGATATTAAAACAGTGGAGGATTTGCGCGAGTATTTTCAAAAAAAGTATCAGAAACATATTCTCCCGGACGATATTGTGACCGTGATTTATTTCTCCGAAATCATCGAAGATTGAGAGCTTAACCAAGGGACAAAAATTTAGTTATCAATGAATGGGGGAAAATCCATGATAAAAAAGGCAAATACTTTGCAACCTGTAACTTTTCAAAATCGCTTTGGCGGACAGGGCGAAGTGACAATGAAACACCTGCTGACCGCGGAAGAATTCTGCGGCAAAGGCCGCTTGTTTGCCCACAACGTGGTTTTCCCCGGTTCCTCTATTGGCTTTCATCAACATCATGGTGATTTTGAAACCTACTATATTCTAAAAGGGGAAGGCATGGCTGACGATAATGGAACCAAGATGCCGGTCAAGGCGGGGGATATCATCTATACGAAAGATGGCGAAAGCCACTCTATTGAAAATACGGGAACGGAAAATCTGGAAATAATCGCCTTGGTTTTGTTTTCATAACGGGAGGAGTTTTGTGAAGAAAAAAATATGGATTCAAGCGGCCGCTTTACTCACGGCTATGGGTTTGCTGTTGTCTGTTTGGGGCTGTGGCGGCGGTGTTCCTGCAAATCCAACAACGGGAAAAACATCTGTCAGTACACCGACGATGTCCCAGGCAAAAGCCGCAAAAGTTCCGATGCCGGAGGAACTCAAGCAGCCTAATACCGTAAAGGCCGTTGGAACTGTCGAGGTTGCATTCAGCCCAAATGGCGGCGGGGCGAATCTCATTATTAAAGCAATCGGTGAAACGAAAAAAACAATCAAAGTTCAGGCCTACAGCTTTACCAACGCAGATATCGCCAAAGCATTGCTGGAGGCATCGAAACGTGGCGTGAATGTCCGTGTCGTGCTGGACAAGAGCCAGGAGACAGAGAAGTATACTTCGGCAACTTTTCTCGCAAATTCCGGGGTTCCAATCCGCATTGACGATGATTTTGCCATCGCTCACAGCAAAATTATGATTCTGGACGAGGAAAACGTTATTACCGGCAGTTTCAATTTCACGAAGGCGGCAGAGGAACGCAACGCGGAAAATGTGCTCGTTATTCGTGGTAACAAGGAACTGGCGAAATTGTACTCGCAAAATTGGCAGTGGCGTTGGGATGCATCGGAAGCATACAAACGCAAAGAGTAATAAAAAAGATGACGATGCCTCAGTGAGGCTGTCGTCATCTTTTTTGCTTCAAAAATTTTAAAACAAACGCGGTAGCGAGGGAAGTTTAGGAAGAACGGGTGCAATTGGAACCTTGGGGCCGGAGGGAGTCGAGAAGCCAGGCAGTGTAGGAACTTTGAAATTTATTTTCAGCGCATCGAAAGTGTCGGCATCGCCGATGTTGATTGTCTGCCCTGCTATCGTTGCGCGCAGATTGTAGTATCGTGTTTGGCTGCCACGCTTCGAAAAGTTTCCAGTCAACGCATCGAACGAGATGCCGGAAATTGTCCCGGCCCCCATGTTAAAAGATCCATCGGCATTGGCACCTTCCCAGGGGCCTTGCCCCCGAACATCCGCCGTGAAGTTGAGACGTCCCTGAATATCTTTGTCTGATAATTGAGAGCTATCGATATTTTGACCGGTGACTTTTTGCACATATCTAAGAGTGTAGGGGGACACCGGTCCGCTGGCGGAGATCGCGCCGCCAAGCGCATTAAATTTGGCATTAGCAAGAGTTAAAGATTCATTGGCAAAAGAGAAATCACCCACAGCGTTGCTAAAAGACAAAGTGCCCAAAGCTCCGGATGGGACCTTGAAAGAACCAGTTGCAGAAGGGTTATCGGTAGTTCCTGTCAGTACGAAGGTTGTAGACACAGGCCCGGTCAATGGAATAGTGGGGCCAAAAGAAGTCAGCTCGACCCCGTCTAAGGTTACCGTTACATTTCCTCCGCCGCTAAAATTCCAAGTGCCCTTGGCCGCAATCAACGCAGAACCGTCTTTTGCTTTTAAATCCATAATGAGGTCTGGATATTTGGTGAAGTCGATCATGCCATCCACATTTTTAAAAGCGTAGGTGCTATCGGAAGTGGCTACCTTGATCGACGCATTGGCGGCAATCACTTGCCCCCGGAATATAGCAGCGGCAGCGGCGGTAGGGCTAACAGCTGTTTTGCGCAACACCCCCTCGGTATTCCAGTGAGCTTCTTTGTCGCGACTAAGATTAAGGATCAAGCCGTCAAGACTGATCTTGCGAACCCTGTCCACATCGAATCGACGAGTAAGAAGGTCCGCCAAGTCAAAATCAATGGAAAGCGTTTGTGCCGAGGCTATCAAGGTTCCGGATTTGTCTTTGAGTTCTACCTGTTTGGCGAGCATGTTGCCGGACATGGAAAAAGCAACATCACCGACCGAAAGGGTACCATTGATGGAATTGGTTGCTGTTTGCAGGATAAACTGCTTGACGGCTCCAGTCACGGAAGCGCCACTGAGGTTCCAAACAGCAGCAACCGCCAATGACATAAGCGCGACACCGATCAGAAAGTATTTCAATTTGTGGTTCATGCGGACACCTTCCTTCGTGCAAATTCAGGGGCGCGTAAATACGGTATTTGTGAATTGAGCTTGCTTATTAAGAGGAAAGTGCGTTGTCAAAAGCGAAATAAAGAATACAATTTTGTGATCAAGGAAGGAAGTTGACAAGCATGACAGGATTAAATTGGGTTGAGGAATTTAGCGGGGCGGTCACGGTCTGTGATGCGCAGGGAATTGTATTATACATGAACAAAAAATCAGAGAAAGGATATGGATTTAGTCTGGTCGGTAAAAACATACTTGATTGCCATCCTGAACCGGCTCGGTCCAAATTGGTAAAGTTGATGGACAATCGAACGATCAATACGTATACGATTGAGAAAAATGGCGTCAAAAAGCTAATCCACCAGGCGCCATGGTTTGAAAAAGGCCAATATGCCGGATTTGTCGAACTATCTATAGAAATTCCTTTTGAAATGTCTCATTTTGTCCGGGCGCCGAAAATAGCGGAGTGACGTTGGGGAGGGAGCCAGAAGAGGGCTCCCCTTTTTTTGTATCAATAAGTCGGTTGGTTGTCATTTTGGGAAGGTTTCGCTGCCGTCAGCATATCGGAAAGTGAAATCTCTGGATTATGATAGCGCTTTTTGTCTGCTGTTTTTTTTGCATACTGGATGGCTTCCTGCGGGCACCACTGCAGGCAGGCAAGACACTGTTCGCAGTGATGCATCCATACAGGATGACCCGCTTCCATACGGATGTTGCCAGCCGTACAAACTCGTGCGCAAGTGCCGCAACTGTTGCACTTTTTGTCAACCCAAAAATCTTTGTCCATGCCAGGAACGCGCGGAGATGCCACTTTGTTGATGGCGGAAAACGGGATATTTTGCCACCACGGCCCTTTTTCAATCGGTCCGGGCTGTCGGGCCTTTAGCGCGGCAGCGACCGAGTCAAGCTTATGCCTTGTATTTGCAAATAACTGTTGCTGTTTTGCTTCCGGTTGAGCTCCATTCCAAATAATGTAGTTCGAAGGCAGCAGAAGATCAAATCCGGAGCCAAGCACGATTCCTTGTTCCACCAATGCTTTTTGCAGCTGTATCAAGGTTCCTGCAACTTGTCCTGCATTAACTGCCAGAGCAAAAACATAGCAATTGGGCAGGGGAGTTAATTGTCGGATAAATTCCGCAACCCGTAGCGGCAGTCCCCACATGTGAACCGGAAAAACGATGCCCATTCGATCGCAATCCGCATTTGGCAGCTCATAGTCCGTACCGAGTGAAATCAGATCCACCGGGTCTTCGAGGCGTTCGGCCAACTGCCGGGCTACCCACAACGAATTTCCGGTTCCCGTATAGTAATACAAACGAGTCGACATGAAGTTCCTCCTTATGGTTCGACGAAATTACGAGCTCTGTCCCAGAATTGAGCGGTCGTTACTCCATACACTTTTTGAAAAGATGCTTCGGGATTGTTGGATAGGGTGGTAGCTTTCAACCACTCGCCTATTCTGACATATCCACCGTATTTATCGGCCAGGTAATGGGTAGACAAAGCTGATACTCCCCGCACGGCGTCAGGGCCATGTTTGTCAGCGGCAGCTGACCAGTCGGGCTGAGTCATCAGCATTGGCAACGTTGGCCAGGAACGACTACGTCCCAGACCATATTCCCAAGAACCTTGAAAATCGCCATAACGGGCAAAGCCGGATCGTTCAGTTGAACGGGCAGCCATCACGCTGGCCGTTCCGTAAGATAGCCACTTCATATTGTTCATGTTTGTGGAACCGCCAGCTTCGGAGATCAAACGGCTAAGAACAACAAAAGCGATTTGATAGATCTTTTCCTCCGGTTCGGTCATGGTTGCTACATTCATGACGACAACGCTTCCCCGGTCGGTCCAGAATTCATTTTTGGCTTGAGCTGCCGCCTGTTCGGTGGATAAACCAAACTCGCGGGCCATGGTCGCAACATATGCATCGCGGTTTTCAGTCAAAACTACCCGCAGTGCGTCCTTCAACTGCCCGCCCCATGCATCAAAGGCCAGCTGGCGGGCCATTTCACCGCCTTTTTCAAAATAGGCTCGGGTATCATCCGGCACGGCGCCTCGAATGCTGAACTGAATCTTAGCGGGTTCGCCCATGGACAAAATGTACCACGCTTGAAAATCGCTGAGATATTGCCCTAACTCCATTCCAAAAGCAGTTTCAAAAGCTTTATCGCTTGAAACTGCCGATACTTTTTTAAAATAAGCGGGAATCACCGGCAGGCCTTTCTGCTTTGTTAGGAAAAAAACCATTAAATCGGCCATTTCTCCGGGATGTCTGCCTTCGTTAACAAATCGCAGCCAAGCCTCTGGATCACGGTGTACAATTTCCTGAGGAGAAACGGCTCGCTTAAGGTTCCGCAACGTATTGAAGCGATCCAGCTTCCATTTTTCAACACTTTCATATCCAGTCATTTCTCCCACTCGAGATCCAACAAGATCGGCCGATCCTTCTGCAAGCCATTGCAAGGCCTTGGCGGTAAAGTCTTCGCCGGACCATTGATAAATTGACTGGTAAAACAATTGTCTTCCAACAAAAGAAACCCGATCTTGGCCGGTTTTCAGCGCAGGATTGGATAAATCCATGATGATCACGCCAAACCCGGATTTGTTGTACCATACCCCGCCAAACACTTTATCCGCTTTTTCAGCGGTATCTTTGCTTTCGCGGAACTCCCGCTGGCGAACGCGCACATAACTATCTCTGTCGGGACAGATGTACAGGCTGACGTCTTGCGTCAACTCCGTAGACATTTCACTTTTAAGCAGTTGTTCGAACGCATCAACAGCAGCGCGAACGTCCTGCGCAGCCAAAGTGTCGACTCCCGGTTCGTCAAAAACGTGGACGACTGCGGCTACAGGAGCAGTAACGAAAAGCATCCCGCAAAAAAATACAAGAAATGCGAGACTTCGAAGACTGAATGTTTTTTTCATCGTCATACCTCCGAAAATAATATTTTTTGGCTTGTTTGAACGAATTTTATTCCCATTAATAG
>DATMYT010000483.1:0-3448 GCA_035560855.1 Negativicutes bacterium
CTATTGCTTTAGAGATGAGATGAGAGCGTGGAAGTGAGGACTAATAGTCAGTAGGGCTTAATAAGCAGCGCCGCAGCTTCCGCGGTGCAATTGCGAGTTGGGGCAAGGCCTTTGGCACGAACCGCTGCGAGCTCCGCCTTAGCGGTTTCAAGGTCAGCAAGAAACTCAGGGCTGGTGTGCAAGCTGGCTACTGTGGCCGCACCCATGGTACGCCCCCACTCTACATCACTGTACCAATGATGGTTGCATACATTGCGATTTTCGCCAAAAGCCTTTGCCCTTGCTAGAATCGCATCGGTCTGTTCCGGCGAAATTTCGGCGAGGATGAGCGCCCAGGTCCAGCCAACGGTTGTGTGTCCAGACGGATAGGATCCGTCGTTCTCCAATTTTTCTTTGGTTTCTGGTGCGCAGATAGGCTCTTTATTTAAGACGAACGGACGTTGGCGCTTGTAATGGTTTTTAGCGCTGACGGTCGAAATGCCGGCATCAGTCAGCGATCGGCGCAGCAACTTGTAAAGAGTCGGCGTATCCTGCTCTGTGATTGGAGCGTTTAGCGTGCAGGAAAAAGTGCCTGCTGCGAGTGGAAAAGTCATGTTGTAATCAAGCAGCGCCTGCGCAAAACGCGGTGTGTCGCGCACCGCGAAGGTTCTGCGGGCGACATCCTCATCAAGTGCAAATTCGGCTGAGCCGGGGGCTGGAGGAGGTGGCAGCAGCGCAAGGCTGTTCGGATGATCGTTAACTGGTAGATATCCCGGCAACAATCCCGACCGTTCATATGCGGATAGGTCGATAGTTTTTTCCGGGTCCAAAGATGTAGGAGCGTTGGCGGCTGCATAGCCGCTAAGCAGGTTCAGTATAAGAATACAGCTCAGTGCGATGTTACGGAATGCGAATTTTTTTGTGTTCATGAGAATCTCTCCTTATCATTTTCCAAAACAATTTGCTACCAGTTTACCATAATATAGTGCAAGTGTTATGAATTTCATCGCAGCAGCAAATCGAGACAATCGATTTCCTTTGCTGTTTGTGCGGCGTCAAGTCGCAGCTTTGTCATGGCCTGCTCGTTGAATGTCAAATCTTTTTGCAGGCTTTCCATCACGGGTTGCCAGGCAAACTGCTGACGCATGATGTCGCCGATAAAGCCGCATGCATAATTCGTCGCCTTGCCGACCGTGTACAGGGAATTGAAAAAGTTGAGACTTTTTCCCGTCACTTTGATTAGCGCGGAATCCAGCGCTTTTTTCACCAGTTCTTGATTGAGCAGGAGTTGTCCAATGCCAGCGCCGACATTTTTTAATTGATCGAACGTGTTTTTGGCGTCTTGGTTTCCCTTATCGACATCGTAATAAAGTTTGAGATCCTGATAGTTCTGCAGCAACTGTTTGGAATCGGTCAGCGATTTTTTGAGCGCGTCCAGGGATTCGACGCCTTTTTTTAATTCGGCCAACTTACGCGGGTCTTTTTCTGCTAGAACCGTCTTCAGCCAGGTTGCTTTCACAACATCAATCGTGCCCAGCGCATCTTCGTGGTTTTTCTGCAGAGCTTCAGGCGCGGCATCAAGGAGTAAATCGTTGAGTGCATCCCAGAGCCGAGCCTGACTTTTCGCATAAGCAGTCTCAACTTCCGCAGTCCATTTATCCAGTTCAGCTCTGGTTTTGGCATTGATGGCAGCCAAGTTCTTCAGAGCGGTGTTGAGATATTGCAGATGTTCCCGGGCTTCACGGAGTTTTTGCGCAACATCGGCCTTTCGCTTGTCGGCCGTGGGTGAATCTCCCAGGGAGTTTTCCGAACAAACTAACGCAGCAGGCGGTGGATTGGTTCCAGTCGGCGCTGGCGGCGGTGTCGTCGGCGGAGGCGATGCCACCACCGGTAAGGCAGATAATTGACCGGTTTGGAGCTTGACCAGGTAGTCCGAAGCAGCAGCCGGATTGTTCCGGGCTTGGTCGTAAAGATTGGATAGTTGATTCAGTGTGGCAGTGGAAGAACTCTTGGAGGCTGGGTTTTGGATCATTCCGTTAATTTGCTGGTACGTCTTTTTAACCATTTCTTTCTGCAGTTGTACCCCACTCGTTGTAGTAGGTGCTGCTTTGAGCTCCGGTACCGGAAGATTTATTTTAGCCAGGTTAGCCGGAGTTAGAGCGCCTGTCATGGCTTGGGCGCTGAGCTCGGCTAAGTGCTTGGCGCTTTCAAGATTGCCGGAAATAGCCGCTTGAGCTGCTTTTTGGCCTAAATGGTTGCTCAATGCCAACTGGTTGAAAGCCTTGGTCTCACTTACAGGAGCCGGCTTGTAGCTCGTCCAGTTGGATTTCGCTTTGAAGCTGATGCCGCCGATAAAGCTATGCTTCCATGACTTCATGCTCCCGCCGCCAGTCTCTAAGAACTGGATTGAAAAGCCATAGGACCAAAAACCTGGGACTGTAATTGGTGGCTGCCATTTTTCCTGCGTCACGTTGGACAGATTGACCGGAATATGTTCGTCGTTAATCCAGCGGGCCAACGCGACAATTTTGGCCGCTTCGCGTAACCGGTGAAAGCTGGGAACAATTTGGGCGTACGCGTCATAGTTGTCAGCCAGCAGATTGCACCAACCGTCATAATTGACATCCGGACTGAGAGTGTCCGGTGCTTCGATGCTTTTATTGCTGTAGCGGTCAATTAGATGCGCTAACATGCGGATTTCGGCATTGCCAAAGGACACCAGGGTTTTGTCCGGTGAAATTTCCAGCTCGACCTTGCGAGGTTCCAGCCAGAAACGTGTTTTTTCTGCAAGATTGGCGTAGCGGTTATTAGTCGCTGTCATCGCCATATATTCATATTTGCTGACGGAACCGGGTATCGCAACGAACAGTTCGGGGAAGGAATCGCGGCTTTTCATGGCATAATCGGCTTCATACAGAATGCGATAGAGCTGCGATGCGGGATCAACGTCTTTGGCAACCAGCATCGCCTCACCCGACCGGGGAATGTCGCCCATGATTTGCGACGCTTCGTTGGATAAGACTAGTTTAGTCAATACATTGGCGTTGACATTTTTTTGCCGTGCTTTGTCCCATTCGGGCAGTAGCTGTCTTTGCATGCGGATCAGGAATTCCGTCTGGTCAACCTTGGCAATTTCATCGCGTTTGTCTATCGCCCATTGCAACACTTTGCCGGATAAGTTTTCTTGCAGGGCAAAATTCGCCTGCAAGGGCAAACTGCCGGGGTAAAAGCCTGGGGCTTTGCCGAGTTTGCGCAGAGCCTGTTCGGCAGCATCTGGCGCATTGCCGGTAAGTAGCACGAGGGCATCGGCGACCTCATCATAACCCAAGTTCCGGAGCAGCTTTTCATGAATGCGGGCAATGGGTGGCGGGACAGAGCCGGTTGTGTTGTCAAAGGTAAAATAATTGTAAAGCGCAGCATATTCCTCCGCGCTGATATCATACTGTTTGGCATAAGCGATGATGAGCGC
>DATMYT010000484.1:0-4427 GCA_035560855.1 Negativicutes bacterium
GCACTCAATTGTATACTCAAATATTTGAAGACCTTCTCAATAAAATTAAGACGGGCTTCTATTCACCTGGTATGCAGTTGCCGACCGAGTTAAAAATGGAAAGCATCTATAGCGTAAGTCGCGCTCCAATTAAACAAGCACTGGGAAAATTGGAAAATGCCGGTCTTATAACCAGACATGCGGGGAAAGGAACCTTTGTTGCCGAACCAAAACCAGATAGCTATCCGCGTCAGTCAATGGGTGGCTTTGATTCCCAATACATTTATAACGGGGACAACATCCGTTGCCAAACGCTAACCGTAGAAACGATCCTGGCAGACGAAAACGTATCAAAAGCGCTGCATTTACAGTCAAACAGTCCTGTTATTCACGTTGCGCGGCTACGTCAAGCAAAAAACGAAGTTGTCTTTTTCTTGAACCATTACATCCTGCCTGTTATCAATATCGAAGAAGTCAAAGCAAGTGGCGATTTTATGTCCATGCCTGATTTGTTGCAAAACAAGTTTGGTATGGACCATTTTTATGTTTCAGAAGAAATTTCTGTTAGACAGGCGGGGCCTGTCGCCGCCAAAATGTTGGAGATTAAAGACAACGATGCCGTCATGTTTGTAAAACGCTTTTCCTACAATGCAAACTATGACCCTGTGGCTTACTCTGAATACAGTGTCAAGCCGAACGCCTGGACTTACAAGGTAACCTACCAGCGAAAACGCACTGAGAACGCCAACTAATAAAGAATCCACTGACAAAATTTTTGAGGAGGCATAAAAATGCGTAAGAGATTTACAACGGGATTCGCACTTTGTTTACTACTCGCGGTTACTATGATGCTTGCTGCATGTGGGTCTGACAGTAAAACCCCCAGTGCAAAAAATGGAGCGCCGGATACGGGTCGAGTTTTGTATGAAAGGGCGCTAATGGACGCAAAAACTTTTGACCCTTTCGCTACCAGCGATATTACTGAGCAAATCTTTCATTATCAGATTTTCGAAGGATTGTTGTACGAAACACCGGACGGAAAATATGAGCCGGCTATTGCCGAAAAATATGAGTTCAATAAAGCCGGTGATGAAATTACCTTTACCATTCGGAAAGGTGTTAAATTTCATAATGGTGCTGATGTGACGCCGGAAGACGTTGTTTTCTCACTTAATACAGCAATAAAATCAAAATACACCACTAAAGTTAGCAGTGTAATGAAGGTCGCGGAACTTAAAGACGGAAAAGTCGTATTGAAATTGAAATATCCGTTTAAACCCATACTGGGTTGCTTAGTCAACAGCAGTATGTCGATTGTGCCAAAAGCAGTTTACGAAAAAGATCCGAAAGCATTTGCCGCCAAACCCGTTGGGTCCGGTCCGTATATGCTGGAAAGCACCAAACCTGGTGAAACCGTAACCTTCGTCGCCTTCAAGGATTATTGGCGCGGCGAGGCGAAAATTAAAAAAATTGTTACCAAAGTGATTAAAGACAATACTTCGGCATTGATGGCCATGGAGTCCGGCGGATTGCAGCTGATGCAACCCAGCCAGGACTATTCCGACCGAAAAGCGCTCAAGGAAAATCCCAAGCTTGTTTATTATGAGAAACCGCAAGCGGTATTCTTCGATGTCGGTTTCAATACCGCCAAAGGCAAGTTTGCTGATAAGCGTCTTCGTCAGGCAGTAGCTTACGCCGTGGATAAGAACGATCTGATCGCCGGCGCTGTCAACGGGATGGCGCAACCGGTGGAAGCGGCCATTGTTCCTTCTGTTCCGCAGTATCCGAAGGAGTTCAAAGCTTGGGGCTATGATTTGGAAAAGGCTAAAAAACTGATGGCCGAAGCTGGCTATCCCGATGGATTCACAGTTACCATGCGAATTATCGGTGCGACGAACTATACCAAACCGGCAGAAGTGTTACAAGCTCAGCTGAAAAAAATAAATATTGACTTGAAAATTGAAACGTTGGAACGGGCTGCCTGGTTCGAAAAAGTTTATAGCGGCGGCGAGTATGAAATCACCTACTATGCCCACCCCATTAGCGTGCTTGATGCCGACTTCAGCACTTATGCCTATTTCCACAGCTCCGAAGCCGACGGGAAAGGCAGCAATTTCTATAATTACAAAAATCCTGAATTGGATAAATTACTAGAGGCCGGAAGAGCTGAAAGTGACGAGAAAGTTCGCAGCGAAATCTACAAAAAGATTGCGGAAATTGTCCGTGACGAAGCGGTATGCGTGCCTACCTACGCTGGTTACAGAACGATGTCTGCAGTCAAAGAGTTAAAAGGCGTATATGCTGACCCGATGAACCGGTATTACAAGTATAACTATAGTTGGGAATAACTTTTTCTGAACCCGTATATCAATAAGGCAGATGCTTTTCGCATCTGCCTTGCTAATCTGAAAAGACGAGGAGCATACCATCGTGTTAAAGTACATCGGAAAACGGTTTCTTTGGATGATACCGGTACTCCTGGGGATTTCATTTATTCTGTTCAGCATCATGGAACTCAGTCCGGGCGACCCGGCCCGAATGATGCTGGGCGATTACGCATCACAGGCTGATGTGGAGGCGCTACGCAAAGAGATGGGGCTAAACGACCCCTTTTTTATCCGATACGGAAATTATGTGAACAATATCCTTCATGGGGACTTCGGCATGTCGTATCAGACGAAGAAAAATTGCGCGGAAGAAATCATCAATCGTTTTCCGGCAACCTTGAAAATAGCGGGTCTGGCAACCCTGATCGCCGCCAGTATCGGTATCCCCATCGGGATTGTTTCAGCCGTCAGGCAATACTCAGTGCTTGATGTGGTGAGCGTCAGCGCGGCGATGATTTTTACTTCGATTCCTGGCTTTTGGCTGGGCTTGATGCTGATTCTGTTATTCACGCTAAAGTTAGGATTGCTACCGTCAGTCGGCTCAGAAAGCTGGAAGAATTTTATCATGCCTGCGCTCTCAATGGCGGCGATGTTTACCGCAACTCTGACTCGGATGACCCGTTCGACGATGCTGGAAGTCATTCGGCAGGATTATATCCGCACAGCGAAAGCCAAAGGCGCAACTCAAATGCAGATTGTTTTTAAACATGCGCTGCGTAACACGATGCTGCCGGTGGTTACGATAATGGGTATCGATTTCAGCAATCTTTTGGGTGGGGCGCTGATTATCGAGAATGTATTCGGCATTTCCGGGTTGGGCACTTTGATGGTTGACTCCGTCAAGTCCAAGGATACGCCCATGCTGGTGGCCAGCGTGTTGTTCGCGTCTTCCGTTGGCGGCCTGGTGACATTACTGGTTGATGTTCTGTATACCTACATCGATCCTCGCGTAAGAATGCAGTACATCAAGCCGTCTAAATAGGGGGAGCGCAGATGGATGCGGATAAGATAACAAAAAACGGTCCGGCAAAAGTAAAAAAGCGAAGTCAATTGTCCAGCATTTGGCGGCAATTTAAGAAAAACAAATTGGCTCTGCTGGGATTGAGCGTTTTCGCAACCCTTGTTCTCGTTGCAGTTTTCAGTCCTCTTTTTATCAATTATGATACGGATGTCATTCAGCAAAATAACAAAATACGCCTGCAGGCTCCAAGCGGTACGCATTTATTTGGTACGGACCAATATGGCCGCGATGTTTTTTCGCGCATTGTCTGGGGTACGCGCATCTCTTTGTTTGTTGGCGCGTTTACCGTCAGCATTGCCTTTAGCGTCGGGGGAACAGTGGGTGCGTTGGCAGGATATTTTGGCGGCAAGTGGGATAATATTCTGATGCGGGTCATGGATATATTTCTGGCTATGCCGGGCACCATACTGGCAGTCGCCATTGTTGGCGCTTTGGGGCCGGGATTGTTCAATATCCTGTTAGCCATGAGTATTTGCAGAATTCCTCAATTTGCACGAATTGTCCGTTCGGCTGTATTGTCCATCAGAGGGTTGGAGTATATAGAGGCTGCCAAAGCTTGTGGCACGAAAACGCCGCGCATTTTGTGGCGCCATGTACTTCCTAATGCTGTCGGCCCAATCGTTGTGCAGTGCACTCTTCACATGGCCACCACCATCTTGGGCGTTGCAGGGTTGAGTTTCATCGGCCTTGGGATTCAGGCGCCATTGCCGGAATGGGGTTCCATGTTGTCCGAAGCAAAGGAGCAAATGCGGTACAACCCGTATTTAATGGTTTTTCCCGGAGTTTCGATTATGGTTTCCGTACTTTCCTTAAATATGATTGGCGATGGTTTGCGCGATGCACTTGACCCAAGATTAAAGAATTGATGGACGGGGAAGGGTTGTAAATATGGGGCAATCATTGATGGAAATAAAAAATTTGTATGTGGAATACCACACAGATGACGCACGGGTTTTTGCTGTTAATGGCCTGAATCTATCCATTAAAAAAGGAGAAACGTTGGGTCTTGTCGGTGAAACAGGGGCGGGCAAAACTACTAC
>DATMYT010000485.1:0-3529 GCA_035560855.1 Negativicutes bacterium
ACAATATCAATCTCGACACCAGTGATGTTCGCATCGCAAAAAAAATCGCCAACTGCATCCGGGAAGCCAAGGGTGGTTTCAAATATGTGCGCGCCATGGGCGTTACTGTGCAGATCGGTGATCGCGATATTGCCCAGGTTAGTATCAACATGGTCAATTTCAATGGAACACCATTGTTTCGGGTGTTTGAAACCGTGAAATCCGAAGCGGCCCGTTATGGCGTCAACGTCATCGGCAGCGAGATCATCGGCCTTTCACCCATGCAGGCTTTGCTCGATGTCGCCGAATTTTATCTGCGTCTCGATGGCTTTGACCGCAAACAAGTATTGGAGGACAACCTGTGATGTTGATGGATAAATCCGTACGCGAGTTTGTCACAGAGCTGGCGTCCGACTCCGCCGCTCCCGGCGGCGGTAGCGCCTCCGCTCTCGCCGGTTGCCTTGGCGCTGCCCTGACCACGATGGTATGCAACCTATCCCTCGACGAGTCAAAGTTTGAGAACTCCCTAGCGGAAATCCAAGCCATACGTAAACAAGCTTCGGCTCAACTAGAAAAATTGACTTGCGCGGTTGATGAAGATGCTGCAGCTTTCAATGAAGTCATGGATGCCTATAAACTGCCGAAAGCTACGGATGAAGAGAAAAAATCCCGTCTTGCCACCATCCAACAATCCATGAAGAAAGCGGCTTTGCTGCCACTGGATGTTGCTGGAGAATGCCTCGAAGTATTGAAACTCGCCGGTCGCATCCTTCCGATCGGTAACTCCAACGCCGCCAGCGACGCCGCAGTATCTGGCCTGATGGCCTACGCAGCAATCCAGGGCTCTCTCTACAATGTGAAAATCAATCTTGGTTTTATCAAGGACGCTGAGTTCTGCGCCGACACCCGAACTCGCATTGTCGAAATATCCGATGCTGCGAAAAAAGAAAATGCCGCGTTAGAAGCGGCTGTCGGAAAAATATTCCCGTAATTCATGATTTGCAATAGCTGTTTCTTCCACCAAATGGTGCGCGCCACCTTCAATTCGTGTTTTTTCGTGTTATCTTTCCTTTAGTGAAATCTTAATTTTCACGTAAAAAATCCCTGTGAACCCAAACGGTTCACAGGGATTTTTACTTTATTTGCTTTCCGCCTACAGAGATGCCCCTGCCAGCTCCAGCACCGTATGCAGATACACTTCTGCACCCTTTTGCAGCGCTTCGTAATCGGTCCACTCTTCAGAACAGTGACTGAGTCCATTTCGACTCGGAACAAACAGAAGTCCGACCTCGGCAATTCCTGCCATCACCATGGCATCATGCCCGGCTCCGCTAGACATCCACTTGCTTTTTAGTCCCAGTTTCTCGCACACCGCCCGTTCTTTCGCCACGATGTCCGGTCCCATCTGAACCGGTGCGATCGTCGTTAATGGGGTAATCTCATACTCTGCACCGGCCTTTGCGGAAAAAAGCGCCAGTGATTCTTTGACTTCTTGGACCAGCGTATCGATATGTTTTGCCCTGCCTGAACGAATATCGACCGAAAAAGCCACTTCTGCGGGAATGATGTTGTAGCCTCCCGGCTTTACTGCGATCCAACCCACCGTGGCCACCGCGCCATCGCCCACTTCCTTCGCGGAGTCGCCGATCCCGGCGATCACTTTCGCTGCGACATCCATGGCGTCGGACCGCATGTCCATCGGAGTGGTCCCGGCGTGCCCCTGGCGGCCTTTTACCAAAACCTTCAACTGTTGAATGCCGACAATGTGCCTGACAATGCCAATATCGAATCCACCGTTCTCGAGAATTGGTCCTTGTTCGATATGCAGCTCCAAGAACGCTTTTACGGTTTCCGGCTGACGCTGGGCGTTGCCGATCTGCTCAGGATCGAAGCCGAACGCCGCCAGCGCCTCGTACATCGAAACCCCGTCCGCATCTTTTCGTTCCCTCAGCTGAGCTGCATCCACCTTGCCTGTCATCGCCCGGCTGCCATAAAGACCTGCGCCAAAACGGCCGCCCTCTTCCTCGATCAGCGCCACCACTTCAATGGGATATTGAGTCTGTATATTCCTCTCATGGAGCACCCTGGCGGTTTCCAGCGCCACAGTCACACCGGCGGGGCCGTCAAAATTGCCGCCCTCTTTCACCGAATCAAAATGTGAGCCGATCATAACCGCCGGAGCATCCTTTAGCTGCCCTTCCCGGCGCCCTATGAGATTGCCTGCCGAATCCTCAAAAATCCGCAAACCGCACCCGATCATCTCGTCCCTCAGATACTGCCGCGCCGCGCGATCCTGGGGAGTCAGCGAAAACCGCGTCAACCCTTTACCCGGGGTAGCGTTGAACTTCGCTAGTTCCTCAATATCGCGTCTAATCCGTTCCAACTTTGTAAGCATGACCAAGACTCCTCCGATATCCCAAGTTTATTATAGAAGCATCACAAAATATCCAGCCATTCCGATGACACCTATGGTCAACAATCCGAACATCGGCGGTGTTGCAGCGACAGCGTTCTCCCAGCCAAGTACCCTAAAAGAAATAAAATGGCAGTGACAAATACTGAAGATTATTGTCGCATGAAAATTGCACTGTAATATATTTTAAGATTGTTTTAGCATGGGTAACTGCAAAATGACTACACCAATGATAATCAATGCTCCACCCGCTATTTGCGGATAGGTAATGGTCTCCCCCAGCAGAAAGGTTGATAATAGCACCGTAACAAACGGCTCCACTGTACAAATAATGGCTGCGTTCGTTGCGCCGATTAACTCCAGTCCGAGAAAAAAACATGAAATACCGATAATTGTTGGAAAAACAGAAATCCCCAAAATGGCCAACCAACCCTTTGTTGGTAGCGTCAATAGCAGACTATTATCCGCCATTCCATAGATCAACGCCGCTACCCCTGTCGATGCACAGATATACATCGTGGCAAGAAATGGGTCAACACTCTTCAGCAAACGACTGCCAAGCACGATATAAACCGAATAGATCGCGGCGGCTCCCAAAATGGAAAACACACCAATCAATGGCGCATTTGCGGATGATATGCCCAGAACCATGAACAACCCTGCCAGGCAGACAACTAATGCCAACAACTTTCCTCCGTTAAACGGCTCGTCCCCTACCATAAAGGATAACAGCGCAACCAGCGCCGGATAAGTATAGAGCAACATGGCAGTCAGTGAAGCAGGAAGATAATGCAGACTATTAGCAAACAATATAGACATGCCGCCATAGCCCACCAACCCCATCAAACACAATTGAATTGTCCGCTTTAGCGGTAAGACCAATGCAATGTTACGCCTTCTCAGAACTATCAGTAAAAACAGCGCCGCTAGCAAAAAACGGACACTGATGATCGTAACAATATTCGCGCCGGCAGCAAAAGCCACTTTAATAAATATCGCGAGCGTAGCCGATCCGATTGCCGAAGCCACAATAAACAGAGAACCCTCAACTTGATAATGCATCGATCGCAACTCCTATACCCAGTAACAAAAAATCCGGGAAAAACGATTTGTTTACCATTTTACTATATTTCTACC
>DATMYT010000486.1:0-2399 GCA_035560855.1 Negativicutes bacterium
AAATTGTTATTTTCCGCCCTCGTTGTTTTTGGCAAGCAACTCATTAACTTTGATGACCACCTCTTTGAGCATGGGAGTCAAATCAGCCGTACCGCCGGTTTCGATCGACTTCACGATCACATCTCCGATTGCGTCTCGGGCTTCTACGACCGCCGTCATCAAAGGACGATCATACGGGACAGCAATTTGTCCGGTTTTTGCCGACACTTCAGCAAATCCGGCCGGCCAGTTTTTAGTCGCTTCTTTGTCGGCCCAAGCTGAGGTACGGGCAACAGTTTGCTGTTTAGCAATCGCTCTTGTCATAATGTCTTTGGACGTCAGCCATTTGGCAAATTCCCAAGCTGCGTCCTTATTTTTCGATTGGGCAGAAATGGCCAATGCCCAAGGAACAACTTCAAACGGTTTGGCTCCTGCGGGCCCGGCCGGAAAAACAGCGTAACCGACTTTGTCGTAAACAGCTGATTTAGCTTTATCCAGCAATGGGCCACCCAAAACACTGGCATCAATCCACATGGCAACTTTTCCGCTTTGGAACAGAGCCTGCGCCTGTGGCCAGCTCATATTGGTCACGCCGGGAGGTCCATAGTTTTTGAGTAGACGACCATAGTACTGGAAGGCCTTCAATGCTTCAGGAGAATCCAGCACACATTTGCCATTCTTTATGAAATCTCCGCCAAAACTGAACAGAACTCCAGAAAATTGAGTTACCGACGGGTTGCGTTGACCGCGCATTACAACGCCATAAACGCCATTGGTCGGATCGTTGAGTTTTTTTGCTGCAGCTTCGAGTTCATCAAGCGTTGTCGGCACTTTCACCCCAGCTTTTTCGAACAGGTCTTTGCGATAATAGATAATTTCGCCCTCAGTAACGATCGGGATGGCATAAACGGAATCGCTCAGCGTCACTGCATCAACGGCAGATTTTTTAAAATCTTTCCAATCCCAATCGGCGGGAGTTTTTTTGATGTCAGCCAGATAAGGGTTGAGGGGTTCATACCATTTGTTTTTGCTAAACAAACGTCCTTCTTGCAACGGCCGGGTCATGAAAACATCAATGGTCGAAGCATTGGAAGTAAATTCAGTGGTCAGTTTTGGGGTCAGTTGTTGTTCTTCGTAGCTTTCCATGTTGACTTTGATACCGGTCTGTTTTTCGAATTCAGGGATCATCGGTTTGATTACTTCAGTCCAGTTGTGGTTGGAAGCAACAAAGCGAATCGTTTTTCCGGCAAACGGTTTTGCGGGATCAGCCGTTGGCTTTGCAGGCACTCCGCCGCCGCATCCTACGACAATCATTGCCAGCGTGCAAAGCAGTGCTAGAAGTCCCCAAAATTTTTTCATTTTTTCCCCTCCCTCATGGTAATCAGGTTTAACAATTTGTATAATTCGTTATCTTCCGTAAAATCCCTTCACGCGCTCGGGAAAATTACAAGCTTAAAAGTCCCCGTTTTTGTTGGACCGGAGCATACGATAAACGTAATCTCTGCTTGAAGACTGCTAAAGCCCAACTACCACAACCGTACGATCTTTTACACACTTAGCGCGACAAGGTTTCTACACTGTAAATTTCTTAATGGCTGTTTGCAATTGGCTCGCAGCACCGGCTAATTCTCTCGCGCGGCCGGAGATTTCATGAATTGTTGCGGATTCTTCCTCTGTCAAAGCTGCGACTTCCTGGGTTCCAGCTGCTGTTTCTTCTGCAATACTGGCAATGTCATTGATGTCATCACCAGCGGTTCGCGCGTCCTGGCTCAAGGTCTGAGTATTGTTTGCGACATTCTTTATATTAGTTTGCATCGTATTGGCGACTTCGGCAATTTCTTTAAATATGTGAACAATCCGAGCCAAACTTTGTTCTTGCTCTTCCACCACGCCAGTAGCAACATTCATTTCAACTCCAGCTCGATCAACGCGCAACTGAACATCTTTGACAATTTCAATGATTTTCGACCCTGACAAATTAACCTGTTCGGCTAATTTTCGGACCTCATCGGCTACAACTGCAAAACCGCGACCATGTTCACCAGCCCGTGCCGCTTCAATCGCCGCATTGAGCGCTAACAGGTTGGTTTGTCCGGCAATTCCTTGAATGACGCCAACAATTTGGCTGATTTCTTTTGATTTGGCAGCTAATTCAACGACGGCTTGGCTGACCCGATGAGACACTTTTTTGTTTTCCAACATTTTTCCTTCTTGTTCCTTCACAAGGTCCGCGCCTGTGTCAACTGCCGTGGTGACTTTTTGTGTTAAAGTGGTTGACTGATGCATATCACCATTGATAGTATCCAGACCTTTTATAATCTCCCCTAGGCGGCGGCTGTATTTTTCCGTGGATTTGGCTTGTTCGCTTGCTCCTTTAGCTAACTCGGTAATTGTGCCGGCGATACGCTCGGAAGCAATAC
>DATMYT010000487.1:0-2402 GCA_035560855.1 Negativicutes bacterium
TTGCGCGCTCCCTCATATATGGGTCGGTCATGGCGGCAAACTTTGCGCTGACCTTTTCTTTTTCTAGGTCGATCGCATAATCAATGGCGATGCGTTCTTCACGCACCGCTTGAATCGGTTTTTTGAAGAAAAAATCATCAAGGGCAATGTTTTTGTACGCCTTAAAAATATTGGCCGTAGCTTCCCCTTTTTTGTCAAGAGTCTCGTAATACAACCCTTCCAAGTCTGCGGCGTACTCCTGCTGGACTTTTTTGAAACGCTGTACCTCGTTCTCGCTGTCTTCCACAGTCTTTTTTCCCAACGTGACCTTTTCTATATGAAAAGTTATTGCTGGAGCCAAGTCACGTCCTCCAGCACCCGGAAGTCCTACAAATTCTTTCATTATTAGCTTCACTCCTTGATTAATTCACTCCTTGCCGCCTTGACACAATTGCATGATCCCATCCACATGATTTTGGTCGCTGAAGTAATGGTAAATCGCTTCCAGTTCAGCCCAGTGCGAATAAGAGTCCTTTGTTGCAAGGCCCACAATGATTCGGGCGTTGCCGCCGTCCGGGCATTGCAGACCCTTCGGGGAAATTGCGAGACAGACGTCGATCCTTGGATTTATATCGCTCTGCATCGGAAAATG
Source organism: Negativicutes bacterium (assembly GCA_035560855.1). GTDB lineage: Bacteria > Bacillota > Negativicutes > UBA1444 > UBA1444 > UBA1444. The sequence continues at coordinate 632 of DATMYT010000487.1, forward strand.
TATCAACACTGCATCTTTTTGGATCCGATAGGTCTGCAATTTCTTGCTTTGCAGCAGATTGCTCATTCGCTGAGAAAGCCGCCGGTCGGCCTCCCCTTGCCGAAGAAATCGGCTGCAGAGCATAAGTGCCTTGTTCAGATCCGCTGTTTTCGGAAGCATTAAGGCGATTCCTTTTTCGATTTTTTCGTAAAAAACATTGCAGCTTAAGTTGCGTTTCCCCCGTCCTTTTTCTTCAAAATAGCAGAGAAGGTCAAGGTAAAGTTTATCTGTTTGCACCTCTCCGATCACATTGTCGGTTACTCGGGAAATGATGTCCTGTATCATTTCGTCGTGACGGGCAATCGTTTTGTCGCCGCGCAGAATTTCGATGATGCGGCACCGGGTCGCCTCCGTGATAATCGGGCCGGTTTCTACGATCTTATCCTCACAATAACGCTGTTTAAGCGGTACTAATGAGACCACCAGCGCATAATCGCCAAACATCCATTCGCGCAGCTTGCTCAGGCTGATGACCCGATAGTTCAGCATAAAGCCGAACATCTCCCGCAATTGTTCTCGCATCAGAATTGCCGTCGCCATGTTCTCCGCACCGACGATCAACACTCCACGGTTGTCGGCATTTTCCTGTTCTATGTATTTTTCATTGAGGTTGCTTGCAAAATAAACGCATAGATAAGCAAGCTCGTCTTCCGAGACTTCGTCCGCCGGAAGATGGATCTTAATCTCTTCCATGGCCTTTCTGGTAAAGTCGAACACAAACGGATACATTGTCTTGATATCCTTGAGCAGAGGATTGTTATCGGGAATGCCATATTTGATGCGGTAATACATCGGTCGAATATGATGGCTAAGTTGCTTCTGCAGCCGTTCCCTGTTTGGAAAAGATAGGCAGGCAATACGTTCAAAGCTCAGCACCAGTTCCTCTGCAAAACTGACAATGAACAGTTCCTCCTGTTCCTGCGAAAGAAAATCCGTCGTCTGAATTCCCAAGAACAGTGTAGTGATGTAATAGGTTTCCAGTATGGAAACCTCCACTCCATGAACTCGCAACTTCTGAAAACTGAATTCCACCGAGCGGAACGAAAGACTCTTCATCAGGGCAAGTTGCTCGGCGTTGCTCAGAAGAATAACGCTTCCCTTCCGGCTGCGTATCAAGGCTGCTTGTATCATCATCTTGATGAGCTCAGTGTTTGCAAGGATGCAGTCGCCCTGAATATCTGTTTCGTATTGCTTGATAAGACATCGGCACAATTCACCGAAATCAATCTCATTGTGATAAATGTTGACGAGAGTTCTCTGCAGAAAATTGCACACGCAAGCTTGAACCACCGGGCTTGAAAGCCGTTGGAATTGTTTGCCCAACATTTTCCGGATGGTCATCTCTTCGCCCTGAATCAAGTAGCCGGATTTAATGGTGCTTTCTAATGAAAGGCCCCAGCTCTTCAGTATTTCGCGCACCTCTTTGAGATCTCCGAGTATGGTGTTTTTGCTTACCTCACAACGCTCCATCAGATGGCTGATTGATATATTCTCATCAGAAAGTGCAATGTGCACAATCTCCATCGCCCGCCGCTCTGGAACGGAAAAAAAGTACGCCGTATCTTGCTTGAGCTTTTTTTCCAGTGCCGCGACATTCTGAATTTCCGCGCGAATCACCGCCCCGGAAGTTAACACTTTTCCGAGTCCGTAGCGCTTCATCCAATCGTTGATGTTCTCGATATCGTAATAGAGGGTACGTTTACCACAGCCCAAATTCTCTAATAGTTCTTTG
>DATMYT010000488.1:0-6656 GCA_035560855.1 Negativicutes bacterium
GCAGGAGTGACGTTGTACACGATCGGCGCGATCAAGGACATTCCCGGTGTGCGCAAGTATGTGGCTGTGGATGGCGGTATGACCGATAATCCGCGCCCGGCCTTGTACCAGGCAAAATATGAGGCGGCTCTTGCCAATCGCATGAATGACGCGGCGGTGGAAAAAGTCTCTATTGCAGGCAAGTGCTGTGAGTCCGGCGATATGTTAATCTGGGATCTTGAACTGCCGACTGCGAAGTCCGGCGATATTCTGGCTGTGAGTTCGACCGGCGCTTACAATTACAGCATGTCCAGCAATTATAACCGCAACCTCAAGCCGGCAGTTGTGTTTGTTGCCGACGGCAAGGCCAAAGTGGTTGTACGGCGCGAAACGTTTGAAGATCTTGTGCGCAACGACGTGCTGCCTGAGTAACTTTTGCTTTCAAAGACCTGTCGCAACAGGTCTTTTTCTTTTGCGTTCGTAAAGGTTTCCGAGTATAATTAACGAGTGATATTGCCGCGTAAGGCGGCGTAACGAAGGAGGACTTCCGTGTTCGGTTTTGATACTGTCGATATGTTATACAGAATTCCCGCACTACTGGCGGCAATGACCATTCATGAATATTCCCATGCCCGGGCCGCTGTGGCAATGGGCGATCCTACTCCGCGTTTTTTGGGGAGGCTGACGCTAAACCCTATTTCCCATATTGATCCTATCGGTCTGTTGTTACTGCTGGTTGCCGGGTTCGGCTGGGCAAAACCTGTGCCGATTAATCCACGGAATTTTCACGATGGACGCAAAGGCGTTTTTATCGTTTCCCTCGCCGGTGCGGGCGCTAATATTGCACTGGGCTTTGTTGCTTTCTTTTTGCTGATGTTGCTTGCCAATTTGAATCTGATCGGCGAGGTCTGGCAAAAGACACTGTTTCAATTGTATCGTTACAATCTGATGTTTGCGGTGTTCAATCTGGTTCCGATTCCGCCCCTTGACGGCTCAAAAGTGCTCATGAGCTTGCTGCCGGGCGATCTGGCGTACCAGTACCAGAAGCTGGAGCCTTACGGCAACTACATCCTGATTGCTCTTGTGTTGATTCCGGGGCTTCTCAACATAGTTGTAATGCCGTTCTTCGGTGTTGTTAATTTTATCATCAGGGGAACAACCAGTTTAATCTTGGGAATTGTACTATAAGAGGAGCGGGTAACATGGTTAAAGGTCGTATTTTCAGCGGTATGCAGCCTTCGGGAAACTTCCATCTGGGCAATTATCTCGGTGCACTGTCGAATTGGGTCAAACTGCAGCATGAGTATGAGTGCTTCTTTTCCATCGTGGACTTGCACGCGCTCACGTCTTCGTTTGAAGATCCTTCGCGACTGCCCGAGTATACCTATAATATGGCGCTGGACTGGCTGAGCGCGGGACTGGACCCGCAAAAAAACCGGATTTTTATTCAGTCGCATGTCAAGGAACATGCGGAGCTGCATTTGCTGCTGTCGATGATGACGCCGTTGTCCTGGCTGGAGCGGGTTCCTACTTATAAGGACAAATTGCAACAACTGGGCGAACAGGGCAAGGATATCAATACATATGGATTCCTCGGCTATCCGGTACTGATGACGGCCGACATCATTCTATACAAGGCGGATACGGTGCCGGTCGGCGAAGACCAGCTGCCGCATCTGGAACTGACGCGCGAAATGGTTCGTCGCTTTAACTACATCTACAAGACGAACCTTTTCCCGGAGCCGAAGGCATATATTGGCGCTGCGCCGGTAGTGCCGGGGATCGACGGACGTAAGATGAGCAAGTCGTACGGCAATGAAATCGCGTTTGCCGCCAGTCCGGACGAGCTGCGCGCACGGGTTCGCATGATGGTGACTGATCCGCAGCGGATCAAACGGACTGATCCGGGACACCCCGAGGTCTGTCCGGTATTTGTCTTCCACAAATTGTACAGCGCATCTGAGCTCGGAACTATTGAAACGGAATGCCGGTCGGCCGGAATCGGCTGTGTTGATTGTAAAAAACGCTTGGCTGAACATATGGTGGAGTCATTGGCTGATATTCATCATCGTCGACAGGACTGGTCGGCGCGGCCAAATGACGTGAAAGACATCCTGAACGATGGAGCGAACCGGGCCCGCGAAACGGCCCAGGCAACCATGGCTCAGGTCCGTTCCGTCCTGCACATGGGATGAGCGCCGAAGAGTATAACATCAAGCTGGAAGCGTTTGAGGGGCCAATGGCCCTTCTGCTCCATCTGATCGAAAAGAATCGCATTGATATCTATGACATTCCGGTTGCAGCGGTGGCGGCGCAGTACCTTGCGTATTTGCGCGCCTGGAGCGAATTCAACATGGAAGTGGCGACGGAGTTCCTTACCATGGCTTCGACGCTGCTGCTGATCAAATCGCGGATGCTGCTGCCCAAACCGATTAAGCCGGAGGAATTCGGGGAGGAAGAAGAGGAAGATCCCCGGGCTGCTCTGGTCCAAAAGTTGATCGAATATCGACGATACCGCGAGGCGGGCGATGCGATGCGTCAATTGCTGGGCCGTCGCCAATGCTATATTCATAGGCTGCCGCAGGTGTTCACGGTGCAAAGGGCTTTGCCTCAAGGCTTGACGATAGAAGACTTGATGGCGGCATTTTCGGCGCTGTGGGAAACAGTGGCGGAGGAATTCAAAACTATCGCGCGCGAAGAAGTCACTGTTCAGGACAAGATGACGGATATTCTGCGGTTGTTGGAATCGTTCCAGGGACAGATGGAATTTCGGCAGGCTTTGCGGCGGGCAGGATCGAAGACTGAAATCGTCAGTGCGTTTCTGGCCATTCTGGAACTGATCCGTTTGCGGCGCATATGGGTCAAGCAACCGGAAGCGTTCGGACCGATGTTCCTGACATGGAGGGAATGAAAATATGTTTTATCAGCACCTGAAAGGACCAATGGAAGCGATGTTGTTTGCTGCCGGTGACCCGCTCAAACCGGAACGGTTGTCGGAGCTGCTGGATATTCCGATCGAACATGTGCATGAGATGCTGCGGGAATTGCAGGCGGATATGGACAAGCCCGAACGGGGACTCTGTCTGCTGCAGGTAGCCGGCGGGTATCAGATGTGCGCCAAGCCGGAGCTTGCGCCAGTGGTAGAAAAGCTGGCCATTCATCAGGATGCCCGCTTGTCGCCAGCGGCGATGGAAACCTTGTCGATCATTGCGTTCAAACAGCCGGTGACCCGTCAGGAAGTCGAATATATCCGCGGCGTTCAATCGGATGGCGTTATCAACACGTTGATGGAACGACGGCTGATCAAAGAAGTGGGACGCAAGGATACGATCGGGCGCCCCATTCTGTTTGGCACGACTGAGGAGTTCCTGAGTTGCTTCGGATTGAACAGCCTCGAAGAACTGCCGCTATTGCCTGACCCTGAGCCTGAGTCGGCGCCGGAAGAAAGTGCGCCGCCGGAAGAGCCTGCAACGGAAGAGTCTGGTAGCGGTGAAGTATGAGTGCTGAGCGTTTGCAGAAGATCATTAGCGCAGCGGGGCTGACTTCCCGGCGTCAGGCGGAAGAATGGATTCTGGCCGGCAGAGTGTGCGTGAACGGTCAAGTGGTGAGTGAACTGGGGGCGAAAGCGGACTGGGACACTGACCGGATTGAAGTGGACGGTACGTTGCTGAAGCGTGCGGAATCACTGTATCTTTTATTGAACAAGCCCTATGGGGTCATTACTTCGCTCCATGACCCGGAAGGACGCAAAACGGTGGCTGATATTGTCGCTGCCGCCGGAATAAGGGAGCGTGTTTATCCGGTAGGACGCCTTGATTATGACACCGAGGGTCTGGTTCTTTTGACCAATGACGGGGAGTTGACGCAGGGTCTCTCTCATCCAAGTTTTGAAGTCGACAAGGAATATGCGGCCGATGTGGAAGAAATGCCGACGGCGCAGATGATGCAGACGCTGGCGCAGGGAGTGCGGTTGGCGGACGGCTTGACCGCTCCGGCTGAGGTTTTGCCGCCGGTAATCGCTGAAAACGGTTTTTGGCGTTTGCGCATTACTATCCATGAAGGGCGGAACCGACAAGTGCGCCGCATGCTGGAGTCTGTGGGTCTCACGATCCGTCGCCTGAAGCGTGTACGCTATGCATTTCTGACGATTGACGAGCTAAAAGTCGGCGCGCTTCGTCAGCTGGAGCCTTGGGAGTTGGTGCGGCTGAAAGAATTGACGGGCAGCAATAAAAAATAAGCAGTATTGGTGCAAAGAAAGGACGGTGGCATCGTGGCAGGAAGAAAAACAGTCAATCCGGTGCGGTCTCTGGCAGGGAAGGTCGCGATTCCCGGCGACAAATCGTTGTCGCACCGCAGCATTATGTTGGCGGGACTTGCGGAAACGCCGGTCCGGGTCCGAAATTTTCTGGCGTCGGAGGATTGTCTGTCTACGATTTCCTGCATGAGGGAGCTCGGAGTGTCAGTCGAGATTGAACCGGACGGCCAGGTGCTTGTAACGGGAAAAGGGCTGTACGGACTTACCGAGCCGGATAATGTGCTGGATGCAGGAAATTCGGGCACAACGATACGATTGTTGAGCGGATTGCTGGCGGGACAGTCGTTTTTTTCCGTACTCACCGGGGACGATTCGTTGCGGCGGCGACCGATGGCCCGTATTGTTACGCCATTGACCCAAATGGGCGGACGCATCATCGGACGGGAGAATTCCAGATACGCGCCGGTTGCCATTGCCGCAGCCGCGAGCTTGAATGGAATTGAGTACACAATGCCGGTTGCCAGCGCCCAAGTGAAGTCGGCCATTATGTTCGCCGCTCTTTACGCCAGTTCACCGACTGTGATTACTGAGCCGTATTTGTCGCGTGACCATACGGAGCGGATGTTTGCCCAGTTTGGCGTGAATGTATTGCGAAAAGGGTTATCTGTCACTGTCAATCCCGTCAGTGCGCTGAAAGCGCCAGAGGCGATTGATATTCCGGGAGATTTCAGTTCCGCTGCTTTTTTGCTGGTGGCGGCGACCCTTATTCCGGGCAGTGAATTGCTGTTGACTAATGTTGGGGTAAATCCAACCCGAACCGGGCTACTGGATGTGCTTCGCCTGATGGGTGCCGATATCGAACTGGTCAATGAACGGCTGAGCGGAGAAGAGCCAGTTGCTGACCTGCGAGTGCGTTCAGCAAAACTACAAGGGGTTTCCATCAGTTCCGAGATAGTTCCCCGGTTGATTGACGAAATTCCGATATTGGCGGTAGCTGCTTTGTTTGCGGAAGGGCAGACGCTGATTCAGGGGGCGGAGGAACTCAGGGTGAAGGAGACGGACCGGTTGCATGCCATGGCCAGCGAACTAGCGCGCATGGGCGGCCAGGTTACGGAGCGCCCGGATGGACTCTTGATCGAAGGAACCAAAGGCTTGCATTCGGCGGATTGTCTGACTTATGCCGACCACCGGGTGGCTATGTCGCTTGCGGTAGCAGGAATGGCCGGAAGCGGAGTCACGTTGGACGATCCCGGTTGCGTCGCCATTTCTTTCCCGAACTTTTTTGAAAAAATGGAAGGCTGTTGCTGATGAAACAGAATGTCATAGCGATTGACGGGCCTGCCGGCGCCGGGAAAAGCACGGTGGCAAAAAAAGTTGCGGCGACATTGGGTTTCCTTTATATCGATACGGGAGCCATGTATCGGGCAGTGACCAGCCGCGTACTCGACCATGCGATCGATCCTGCCGACGCAAAGAAAATTTCGGTAGTGGCGGAGCAAATTGTTGTCCGTTTTTCACAGGATGGCGGAATTTTGCGAGTGTGGGCCGATGGAGCGGACGTGAGCGAAAAGATCCGTACGCCGCAGGTCACCGCTGCAGTAGCCTCCATATCGCAGGTTCCTGCAGTTCGTCATGCGATGGTGCGACTGCAACGTGAAATGGCCGCCGTAGGCGCGGTCGTTCTGGATGGTCGCGATATTGGCACTGTTGTCGCGCCGAACGCCTGCACCAAGATTTTTCTGACGGCTTCGGTTGCCGAACGGGCACGGCGTCGTTGGCTCGAAATGAAAGCAAAAGGGTACGATACTGATCTGACGGAACTGCAAAATGAAATGACGCAGCGGGACAAACAGGATACCGAGCGGGAATTGGCGCCGCTGGTGCAGGCCGCGGATGCGGTGTTGGTCGATACATCGGGGATGACGATTGAAGCGGTGGTCGAAAAGATCATCGCAGTCTATTGCGTCCAGTGTGACAATCATGTATAAGCTGTTGTTTTTTCTGGCTTCCTGCGTGTTTTGGCTGCTGTTTCGGCTTGTATTTCGTTGGCAAGTAACGGGTTTGGAAAATGTTCCTGCCGGGGGGGCCATAGTCGCTTTAAACCATCGAAGTTTTTGGGACATTCCTTTGGCAGGGTTGGCATTGCGCAAGCGGCGGACTCATTTTATGGCCAAAAGCGAGTTGTTTCAAAACCCCATATTTGGCTGGGCCATCCGGACGCTTCTGGCATTTCCCGTGAAACGGGGAGCTCCGGATCGGGCCGCGATTCGTCATGCCATCGATGTGTTGCAGCAAGGCGATCTTGTGGCGATATTCCCGGAAGGAACCCGCAGCAAAACAGGACAACTCGGCGCAGCGGAACCAGGCTTAACGCTAATTGCAGTCAAAGCCGACGTCCCGATTGTTCCCGTCGGCATTAGTG
>DATMYT010000489.1:0-6160 GCA_035560855.1 Negativicutes bacterium
TTTTTTTACAGCTTGTCACGGCAAAAGAAACGTCGAGGCAAAAACATAATTGATTCTTCTAGTACCGGGTCCGCTTCCGCATCAATAGATAACTGGTTTTACCTGCCAAATTCCCACAGCATATTCCCAAATCGTATTATCGCTGGAGAACTCGCCGGAATGAGCGATGTTCTGGATACACATCCGCCGCCAACGGGATGCGTCTTTGTAAAGGTGATCAATTTGGTCGTGCGCGGCAACATAAGCGCAGAAATCTTCCAGTAGGAAAAACTCATCGTTTTGCGCCAGCAGTCCGTCGTAGAGCTCTCGGAATTCTTCCCGGCCCGCCGGTAGTTCTCCGCTCACCAGCTGGTCTACCACTTTTTTTAAGCGGGGATCGGCTTCATAAACTGCGCGCGAATTGTAACCGCCCCGTTTATGGAAATCCATGACCTCGTCTGCTGTCAAGCCGAACGCCACGAAATTTTCCGTCCCGACCTCGCTGCGAATCTCGATATTCGCGCCATCATGCGTTCCAATGGTTATGGCGCCGTTCATCATAAACTTCATATTCCCGGTTCCCGAGGCTTCCTTGGAAGCTGTTGAGATCTGCTCGCTGACATCAGCTGCCGGCATAATGATTTCAGCGAGAGAAACACGATAATTCTCCAAAAAGACGACCTTGATCTTCTCCCGCAGCGCCGGATCGGCATCCACCATCTCCGCCACCGTGTTGATTAGCTTGATCGTTCGCTTGGCCTGATAATATCCCGGCGCCGCCTTTCCGGCAAAAATGAAGGTCCGCGGCGTGATGTCCAGCGCTGGATTTTCTCGCAGGCGGTTAGCTAGGTCCATGATATGCATCACATTCAAAACCTGACGCTTGTAATTGTGAATTCGCTTGACCTGACAATCAAAAATCGAATGCGGATTGATCGTCTGCCCCATCGTCTTTTTGATATAGGCGGCAAGTCGCTCCTTGTTGGCCAGTTTTACCAACGCAACTTTTTCAGCGAAAACCGGATCCTCCGCGTAACTAACCAGTCGCAGCAAATCCGTGGCATGCGCCATCCAGCTCTTCCCGATCGCCTCGGTAATGATTTCCGACAGGTCCGGATTCGCTTTCATCAGCCAACGTCGGTGTGTAATCCCATTGGTTTTGTTGTTGAACTTGCTGGGAGAGTACTCATAGAAGCGTTTCAGCACGGATTTTTTCAAGATCTCCGTGTGAATCTTGGCCACGCCATTGACACTGTAACTGCCGACAACCGCCAGATTGGCCATGCGTACGTACCCGTCGGCGATAATGGCCATTTCCCGAATACGGTCCCACTCTCCCGGATAACGGGTCCACAATTCACGACACCAGCGTTCGTTGATTTCATATACGATCATGTGAATACGGGGCAATAGTTCCTTGAATACATCAACCGGCCATTTTTCAAAAGCTTCCGGCATTACCGTATGGTTGGTGTAGGATACGGTATTGGTCGTCACGCGCCATGCATCGTCCCAGGTCATCCCCTCCTCATCGATGAGAATGCGCATGAGTTCAGGCACGACGACGACGGGATGCGTGTCGTTGATGTGAAGAGAAATTTTTTCATGAAAATCAGTGAGAGTGCCATGTCGCTTCTTGTAGCGGCGCACAATGCTCTGCAGTCCGGCCGACACCATGAAATACTGTTGTTTAAGACGCAGCACGCGTCCCTCATACTGTGTGTCATCCGGATACAGGATTTCGGAGATGGATTCGACAGAACGACGATATTCCATTTCCTTAATATAATCGCTGTTGGAACAGGGACCCTCGTCCGTTTCGGGTGGCACCACCTCTGCACTCCAGAGCCGTAGCGTGTTTACCGTATTGTTGTGGTATCCGGCCACCGGCATGTCATAGGGAACCGCCATCACTGCATGGCAGCCTTCTTGGTGAAATACCTTTCTGCCATTGACGTCCTCTTCGCGAATATTCCCGCCGAACTTGACGATAACCGACTTATCGGGTTTGCGAAACTCCCACACATTGCCGTCTTTGAGCCAGGGATCCGGCAGTTCCGCCTGATAGCCATCCACGATTTTCTGTTTGAACATGCCGTACCGATAGCGTATGCCGCAGCCATGCCCCGGAATGTGTAGGGAAGCCATCGAGTCCAGAAAGCAGGAAGCTAATCGCCCCAATCCGCCGCTGCCAAGCCCCGCCTCCGGTTCCTGGTCCGTCAGATCCTCCAGATTGATGCCGAGTTCTCCGAGTCCTTCGTGACAAGCCTCGAGGATGCCCACATTCATCAGATTGGTCAGCAAAATTCGTCCTTGTAGATACTCAATCGAAAAATAGTAAACCTGCTTGATATCCCGTTCCAGATACTCCCGGTTTGTGCGCGCCCACTGACGGGCAATGATATCGCGGACCATCCCAGCCAACGCCTCATAGCGCTCCCGGCTGGATCCTTCGTCGACGCCCTTGCCATGCATGCTTTGAAACTTTTCCAGATAAGCATTAATAAACTCAGCTTTATTTAGTGACATGGAAATCTGCCTCCATCACTTGTCGATATAGGGCAACGTACTCCTTGGCGGACGTTTTCCATGAGTGCTCTGCCTTCATAGCCATCCGCATCAATATGTTCCAGCGCTTTTTGTCCTGGTATGTGCGGCAAGCCAGCCGAATCACATGCAACATGTCATGCGCATTGTAATTGGCGAAGGAAAAACCGGTGCCTTCGTTGGTCTCCGGATTGAAGCTCTCTACAGTGTCCTTTAGCCCGCCAGCTTCGCGCACCAACGGAATACAGCCATAACGCATGGCGATCAGCTGACTGACGCCGCAGGGTTCCTTTTGGGAGGGCATGAGCAGCAAATCGGCGCCCGCGTAGATTCGCCGGGCCAAAGTGTCGTCGTACCCGATATGCACCGCCACCTTGCCGGGATAGCGCCAGGCGGCTTCGCGGAACATATCCTCGTACTGGGGTTCCCCCGTCCCGAGAACAACCAATTGCGCTCCTTCAGCGACAATCTCATCCAGCACACGGTGAACCAAATCAAACCCTTTCGCCTTTACCAACCGGGAAACTACGCCAAATAGCGGGGCATCCGGATTTTGCGCGAGGCCCAGCGCTTTCTGCACCCCGGCTTTGTTTTCCGCTTTTCCTTTGAAACTGCGAGCCGAATAATTCGCGAACAACGCCGGATCTGTGATGGGATTGTACTCATCCGGATCGATCCCGTTGACAATACCAGTCAGTTGATCGCTGCGGCGCGCCAAAACCCCGTCCAGTTTTTCGCCCCAATACCGGGTCTGGATTTCCTTCGCATAACTCGGGCTGACAGTACTGATAAAATCTGCGTACTCCAGCCCCCCTTTGAGAAAATTAACCATGCCGTAAAATTCGAGCGCCGTGGTTGCGGCTTGATTATGGTCCAAATTAAACATATCCCCCAGGATTGTGCGTGGAAAAACTCCCTGATACTCCAGATTGTGAATCGTGCAGATCGTTTTAATTCCCGCGCACCAAGGCGCACGGCAATAATGCGACCGCAGCAAGACGGGAATCATGCCGACATGCCAGTCATGGCAGTGGATAATATCCGGCGTCCAGTCCAGACGAGGCAAAACATCAAGCACCGCTTTGCTGAAAAATCCGAACCGCTCTGCTTCATCATAAAAATTATAAAGACCTTTGCGACGGAAGTAGTACTCATTATCAATGAAATAAACCGTCACACCTTCATATTGCATCTCGAACAGCCCGCAATGTTGGCGTCTCCAGCCGAGCTGCACCGTTTCGGTGGTCACCAGGCGCATCTCTTTGCGGAATTTCTCCGGAATATCGCCATACAATGGAACAATAATCCGGGCATCTACTTTCATTTTCTGTAAAGCGCGGGGCAGCGTCCCCACTACGTCGGCCAATCCGCCGGTTTTGGCAAATGGCGATGCTTCCGCCGCTGCAAACAAGACTTTCACCATATCAAATCACCGATCCTTTCTCCACGATAAATGGCTGCGCCGCTGAGCCGCTGAGGCATCGGCCGGCCGTAACCTGTGAGTCTTTATCGCATAAAACGTTTGTGAGACGCGCATTAGGTCCCACCCGTGTGTTTTGAATCACAATGGAATTGCGCACCACAGCCCCTTTTTCGACGATAACCGACCGAAACAGGATGCTGTTTTCCACCGTACCTTCGATGATGCAGCCGTTCGCCACCAACGAGTTCGTCACGCAGGCCCGCTCCCGGTATTTGGCGGGCGCTTCGTCCTTGACCTTGGTAAAAATAATTCCGTACCGGAAGAACAGTTCCTGCCAAATGGCCGGATTCAACAACTCCAACTGATGCTGAAAATAGCTTGCGACCGAATCAATCCGGGCAACATAGCCAACATGGCGAAAAGCGTATACCTTTAACTTGTCAATGTTTTTCAGCACACCATCGGTAAAAAAATCGCAACTGCCCTCTGCGGCGCACTCCCGAACCAACTGAGCCATCAGGCTCTTTGACATAATATAGAATCCGAGCGGCTGAATATCATAGGGCAAGGACTCCGTAAAATCGCACATTCCCATGACCCGTCCCTCTTCATCCAGGGAAAGGCAAGGGCCAGCGCCGTCATCCGGCCAATCCCGGCTAATAATCGTGACATCCGCTTCGACCGAAAGATGATACTGAAACACCTGGTCAATCGGCAGATTACATATCGTTCGGCTGCCGCAGATTATGACGAAATCTTCGGTTGCAGCCGAAATATAGTCCAGGTTAAACAAAAAATTGTCGACGTCACTGTTGCATGGTCCGCCAATAGTGGCAGCCGGCGGCAGAATATAAAGTCCATCCCTTTTTCGCGCCAGATCCCATTCCTTGCCGGAACGCAAATGATCGATCAGAGAGCGGTATTTGTCGCGCACCAGTACACCAACCGTCCGGACTCCGGCATTGACCAAGTTGGACAGCGCAAAATCGATGAGCCGATAACGACCGGCATATGGCATCGCCGCTAGTGGCCTTTGCCTGGCCAGCACACCCATGCCGGATTCGTCTTCATACAGGTTGATTAACCCAAGCAGCCCTTTCATATGAGCGCTCCTTTCCGGGCCGTGCGCGACTTGTCCACGACGAGAGTGATAGGCCCTTCACCGCCGATCTTGGCATTCTCGGGCACTACAGTATCCGGCCCGATAATTGCCCGCCAAATTACCGCATGCGGCGAAACTGTCACGCCCGGCATCAAAACCGAGTCCGTCACTTGGGCGCCTTCGCCTACCACAACATTAGGAAATACCACGCATCTCTTGACCTGTCCGAAAATCTGACAGCCTTCGCTGATCATGGATTCGCTGATGCCCGACTGCTCAGCTGCGTAATGGGGGGGCCGGACTGGATTCACCGAGTAAATCCGCCAGTCTGGATCATACAAATCCAGTTGCGGACGATCCGCCAACAGGTCCATATTCGCTTCCCACAGGCTTTCTACCGTGCCGACATCACGCCAGTATTCCTTAAACCGGTAGGCATACACGCTTTGGCCTGTCGCCAGCATCTTGGGGATAATGTTTCGCCCGAAATCATGCGCCGACTCGGGATTTTTCGCATCTTCTTCCAGATAATACCTCAGATATTGCCAACGAAAAATATATACACCCATCGAAGCAAGGTTGCTTCGAGCTTTGGCCGGTTTTTCATCAAACTCGATAATCCGGTCATCCGCGTCGGTATTCATGATGCCAAAACGGCGGGTATCTTCCCACGGCACCTCAATAACGGCCAGTGTCGCGTCTGCATCCTTAGCTTCATGATATTCCATCATCAAATTATAATCCATCTTGTAAATATGGTCCCCTGAGAGCACTACGATCCATACCGGATCAAACAAGTCGACAAACGCCATATTCTGATATATGGCATCTGCGGTTCCCTTGTACCATTCTCCGCCGGTGTCATGCGTATAAGGCGGCAACACGAATACGCCACCGTCTTTGCGGTCAAGATCCCACGGACTGCCAATCCCGATATAGTTGTGAAGAAAAAAAGGCTGGTATTGGGTGAGAATTCCCACCGTATCAATCCCTGAGTTACTGCAGTTCGAAAGCGGAAAATCAATGATCCGGTACTTGCCGCCGAAAGGCACCGCTGGTTTGGCCAGATTTTTCGTCAGCGCACCCAGCCGGGTCCCTTGCCCTCCGGC
>DATMYT010000490.1:0-2481 GCA_035560855.1 Negativicutes bacterium
CGACTGAGGGAGGATTATCTTGGAAAAAAGAAGACTGGGACGGACCGGCATGGAAGTGAATTGCATCGGTTTCGGTGCGCTTCCCATGCAACGGTGCACGATGGCGGAAGCGGGCGAGGTGCTGCACGCGGCGCTGGATCAAGGTATCAATTTTATTGACACGGCCCGGGCCTATACCGACAGTGAAGAGAAAATCGGCCGCCATATTTCCTCGCGCCGCAGCGAATACTATCTGGCGAGCAAGAGTCTGAAGCGGACGAAGGAAGGTATGGCTCAGGATATCGACACCAGCTTGAAGCTGATGAAGACTGAATACATCGACCTGTATCAGATCCACAACGTCAAAAAACGTGAGGAGTATGAGCAGGCGATGGGGCCCAGCGGCGCTCTCGAAGCGCTAAAGGAAGCGCAACAGGCAGGGAAAATCAGGTTTATCGGCATTACCGGACATGACTACGACATGCTGGTGGAAGGGATCAAAACCAATGAATTCAGTACGGTACAAGCTCCGTTTAATGCGGTGGAGCCCAAGCCGTTGGAACGACTGTTCCCGCTCGCCAAACAGATGGACATCGGGCGGATCGTCATGAAGCCGCTGGGTGGCGGACAGATCGAAAACAAGGTGCTGGCACTGCGGTATATTCTGGCGCAGGACATTACTGTTGCGATTCCGGGCATGGACCATCCGGACCATGTGAGAGAAAATCTATCGGCTGCGGAACCGTTCATTCCCTTATCGGCAGCGGAACAAGCCATACTGGATGCGGAAGTGGCGCAGCTTGGCAAGAATTTTTGCCGCCGTTGCGGGTACTGCCTGCCGTGCGCCCAAGGTATCGATATTCCGGCGACTTTTATTACCCATCTGCAATATGCCCGGTATGGCATGACCGTGGCCGGGGCTGCAAAATATGCGGCGCTGCCGGCGAAGGCGTCGGCCTGCATTCAGTGCGGTATCTGTGAGACTCGGTGTCCCTATGATCTGCCGATCCGCGAACGACTGAAGCAGATTGCCCAGGAAATGGGCTGAGGAGGAAAATAAAATGGCAGACCAAATTTTTGACGTTGCTATCATCGGCGCAGGTCCGGCGGGATTGTCTGCGGCGCTCACCGCGCGGGTTCGCAACAAAACCGTGGCGCTATTCGAACATATGGATTTTAGCCCGAAACTGCAGAAAGCCCACACGATCAACAACTATCCCGGTCTGCCGGCGATGCCCGGCAAAGACCTGATGAAGCTATTTTCCGAGCATTGTCTGTCTGCCGGGCCGACACTAATCAAAGAAAAAGTGACGAATATTTTCGCTGGTGATACCTTCACGCTGTTGACGCCAAACAACACCTACGAGGCGAAAGCTGTCGTGCTGGCTATCGGCGTGAGCAACTCGGTCATGATTCCCGGCGAAAAAGAACTGGTCGGCAAGGGCGTTAGTTATTGTGCGACCTGCGACGGCATGTTGTATCGGGATAAACCGGTGGCGGTCATTGCCTATACGGAGGAAGGCGAGCATGAAGCCAACTTCCTCGGCGAAATCTGCCCGACGGTGTATTTTATTCCGCAATACCAGACAGAGTTCCAACCGGCGCATCCGTCGGTGCTGGTGATGAAGGCGCGACCTCAGGCCGTACTGGGAACTGACGAGGTGACCGGATTGAAGACCGATACGGGGGAACTGAAGGTAGACGGCATCTTCATTTTGCGGCAATCCGATCCGGCGGAGACGCTGTTGCCGGAGCTGGAGATGGACGGGCCCTTCGTAAAAGTGAACCGCGAGCAAGCGACCAGCGTTCCCGGTCTTTATGCAGCAGGCGATTGCACCGGCAAACCGTGGCAAATCGCGCGGGCAACCGGCGAAGGACTGACGGCGGTACTAAGCGCGATTACCTACATCGACAGCAAAAAATAAGCAGGAATTAGGGAACGACTACCGAATGGCATACTAATAGAAGGAGGCGATATCAATGGGGAAGTATGACCAACTGATACGTGACCGAACTCCGGAAATCATTCGGGCCGCAGGAAAAGTGCCGGTAATCCGGATCGTGACGGATGCAGACGAACTCAAACAATGTTTGCTCGATAAGTTGGCCGCCAAAATGCAGGCGTATCAAGATACTGAATCCGTCGAGAAGATCGCCGATATCTTGGAAGTGATGCAGGCGATCGTTGAACATGTGCACGGCCTGAAATGGGAAGACATCCGCGAACTCCAGGGTCGTAAATGGGAAGAACGCGGCGGCTTTAATAAAGGAATTGTGCTGGAGAGAGTGGACGATTAAAGACGGCGCAAATCGAAAATTATCGAGATGGAATGCTATTCCTCTGGAAAGTCAGGCTCTTACCATCGACTGTTTGATTCCTGAGGGAATAGCAGCCGGTGTTTTTTTATTGCACAAAAAGTAAGTGGGAGAGCGAAGTGCCCCTCAAGCGAATTCCAGTAAATTTTTGCCATTTCAGCGGCGACAAGGGAGGGGATTGGTTGT
>DATMYT010000491.1:0-5792 GCA_035560855.1 Negativicutes bacterium
GGAGTTAGATCATGAGCAAAGGACTTTTTATAACAGGCACCGGAACCGACATCGGCAAGACGTATGTTACCAGCTTGATAGTTAAAAATCTCCGCAGTATTGGGCTCAACGCAGGCTACTACAAACCTGCGCTAAGCGGTGCGATACGGGAAGACGGCGAGCTTACACCAGGCGATTGCAAATTCGTTGCCCAAATCGCAGGTCTCACTATTCCGCCCAAGGAGTTAGCCTCCTACATTTTTGAAACGGCGGTGTCGCCCCATTTGGCTGCGAAGTTGGAGCGGCGACCGATAGAGCCCGAAGTAATTCGTTCCGACTTCAATAAGTTTGCACAGTTACATGACTTTATCACCATCGAAGGTTGCGGCGGTATTATTTGCCCCTTGCGCCTGGATGATCAGACATTGATGCAGACTGATATCATCAAGCTTCTAAAGCTGGACATACTTGTTGTAACACCATCAGGACTCGGTTCCATCAACAGCGCCGCCCTAACCGTTCATTATGCCCAAAGCCAGAGTATTGCCGTTAGGGGCCTTATTCTTAACAACTACGACTGCACAAACTTTTTACACCAAGACAACAAACAAGCTATCGAGCAGCTTACGCAAACGCCCGTCGTAGCCTGTGTCGCCAATGGTGAAACATCTCTCGATATGAATACGACTGCTCTTTGCAGTCTTTATAAGGAGATCTGAACGTTGAATCTACTACAGAAAGATTTACAGTACATTTGGCACCCCTGCTCGCAAATGAAAGACTATGAAGAACTGCCGCCTATCATTATCGACCATGCCAAGGGGTTATATCTCTACGATGTTTGCGGCGCCCGTTATGCAGATGTCGTCAGCTCCTGGTGGTGCAACCTTCTGGGCCACTGCAATGAACGCATTAACAATGCAGTTAAAAACCAGCTTGATAATCTTGAGCACGTTATTTTCGCCAACTTTTCCCATGCTCCCGCCATCAATCTCTGCGACCGTCTTTCCGAGGCGCTTCCTGCCGGACTAACCAAGTTTTTGTTTACGGATAATGGCTCTTCGGCCATTGAAGCTGCTATGAAAATGAGCTTTCAGTACCACTATCAGACAGGCCAGCCGCAGAAAAAAAGGTTTATGGCTTTAAGCGACGCGTATCATGGAGAAACTTTAGGCGCGCTGTCTATTGGCGGAGTTGATCTATACTCTCAGCTATATAAGCCGATCTTGCTTGATATTATCCATGTTAACGGACCAGACTGTTATCGTTGCCGATATGGGAAACACCGGGATAGTTGCAATGCGGAATGCTTTGAGGCAGCCGAGCAGAGCTTCAAAAAATACGCCGATGAGGTGTGTGCATTCATAGCTGAACCACTCGTACAATGCGCTGCAGGTATGCAAATCTACCCTGCAATATACCTCAAAAAACTTCGCAAGGCATGTGATCAGTACAATGTGCACCTAATTGTCGATGAAATCGCCACAGGCTTTGGCAGAACCGGCAAGATGTTCGCCTGTGACCATGCCCAAATCTCCCCTGACATCATCTGTCTGTCCAAGGGACTAACCGGCGGCTATATGCCAATGGCGCTTGCGGTAACCACGCAAGCTGTCTATGATGCGTTTTACGCTGACTACAGCGAAGGCAAAGCATTTATGCACAGCCATACATACAGCGGCAATCCCCTGGCCTGTTCAGCAGCTAATGAAGTCCTTGCCATTATGCAAGAGGAGCGCATCTTGGAAAAAGCGAATGAAAATGCGGGATATTTTCGGCAACTGATTCAGGAAAACTTGAATAACCATAAGAATGTTGGCGAAATCCGATCCATTGGCTTGATTAATGCCATCGAACTTGTGGAAGACAAAACGACCAAGCAGCCCTTTGATGTAAAACGACGAGTCGGTTATCAAGTTTATAAAAAAGCCTTGGGAAAAGGCGTTGTGCTCAGACCTCTCGGAGACGTGCTGTACTTCAACCCACCCCTGACAATCACTCGCGAGGAAATGGATTCAGTCGTTCAAGCAAGTGCTGAGTGCATTAGGAGTGTGCTCGGATAACAAATTTAAATTTGTTCAAAGCCTCTTCGGCCCTTATCACGCCAGTAAATCGCCTTGTATTGCGCACCGGATTCACGAAGTATTTTCTCGGCCAGAACTCCATCCTGCATTGATACTTCTATGCTTTGCCCGCAACTCATGGATAGTTCCCGGGGCGTAGGAATCATTTCCAGCGCCATTCCCTTTCCCTGCAAGATCTTTTCGGCTCCGATAGCGTGATGAACCGAGTCAAACACGATGACACAGCTCGCTGCATTCATAGTGTGATGGATTGACCATTCTCTTGCAGAGCAGCGATGATAGTGAACATATTCGTAACCGAGCCGACAGCCAACTGCTCTTTCAGGTTGTAATAGTCCAGACAGGTTCCGCACGAAAGAACACTGACTCCCTGTTGTTCCAGTTTTTGTAGGCTTGGTAGCACTATAGAGCCCTGCACCGTCAGTTTGACCCCGCCATTGAGAAATAGCAGCGTTTTGGGTTTGGGGTCCACTTCCAGCAATGCAGTGAAAAACGAGCGAATCAGAATTTTTTCCAGTTCGTCGCTACCGTGTCCCAAGGTGTCCTGGGTAAACAAATATACCGGAGCCAGACGTTTCTTCTCATCGCCTTTCGCCGCAATACCTGAACTGATTGGAGGGACCATGTGGATATGGAATAAGCCGTCTTGTTCCTCGACACGGTAACCCCACCCGTTGGCAACAGCGAATTTACTGACGTTCTCTTTAGCTGTCGAGTTATCCACCACTACGTTGATGGGGGTTTTCTCCGCATCGAGTGCCTTCTTCGTCATAATGACCGGTTGCGGACATGCGAGTCCCCGGCAATCCAGCCCTCTTTCCTCAGTCACTAATACCACGTCTCCCTTACTGTCTATAAGCGCTCATTTCGACATTTAAATTTTGTTCTGTGATAACTCCAGTTCTCTGATGATAATTTTGGCCGTCTCTTCCGCAATTTCACCGGTAAATGAAATACATTGTTCCATATGCGAAGGGGACCCGAGTTCCATCCCTTTGGTCAACACCCGACAGCATAGGCATGAATGTCGTTGTTGAAAGGTATCATGCAATTCCTTGGCCAATTGCATTGCTTTATTCACCTTTGTATCTTTAGCGTGTGTTCGGCCAAAAAACATGCCGATTGCCATTATTCCTCCGGCAACAGCGCCACATGTGCATCCCGAACCACCCATTCCCACCGGAAAACCAGAGGCCATTGCAATAACCTCATCGGGTAGTGGTGATGCAAACGCGTCCTTAATAGCCTTAACAATTGCCTCTGAACAAAAATAATCTTCGTTTCGGTAATAGCCTTCTGCAGTTTTTCTTAATTTTGCAATATCAATCCGGGTAGTCATAGGACCACGCCAATTTTGCTTATATTGCTTACCGATGCATCTTGCAGCCAGGGAATGGCAACAAAATTGCCGGCGCTGATTGAACGCACCTGTTCCAGCCACTGTTTTTCAGCTTTGGCTCGGGCCACTAGCATGGGATTGGTGGTACCCGTCATGGAAAGGCACTGATTGACCACCCACCATTTATTATTTATTCCAGCCCGGCTCAAGTCATCGCGAAGCCTCGACGCTTCGAAAACCGGAGTGGCTTCCGGCAGCGTAACAATAACAACCTCGGTCTGCTTTTCATCTCTGAGTCTTGGCAGCAGACGTTGAACAGAAATTGGCGTTTCGCCCTTGGTTCTTTGCACCTCTCGGTGATAACTTTGTGTGGAATCCAATAGCAAAAGTGTATGACCCGTCGGTGCTGTATCAATAATTACGACCTTATCTTCCGCTTTGTCGACTATTTCGGCAAATGCTCGAAATACTGCGATTTCCTGGGTGCACGGAGAGCGCAGGTCTTCTTCAATATAGGCAATATCCTCTTCGCACATCGTTTCACGGGCCTTGGTCAGCACTTCGTTTTGATAATTTAGCAACTCCTGCTTTTCATCAATTTTGCTGAGCGTTATATTCGTAGACCCTGCAATTACATATTCCAGATGATTGGCGGGATCAGTCGAGGTTAAGTGCACCTTGACTCCTTTGTTGGCAAGAGACAGCGCAATCGTTGCCGCGATGGTCGTTTTGCCCACGCCACCCTTACCCATCGTGAAAATGACCTTTTTCCCAGTGGTGTAAATATCGTCAACAAGAACACTTAGCGGCTGCAGATCAACCGATTTTTCGCCTGCACCGGTAGAAATAAAATGATCACTGGTAAAAAACGTCCTGATTTTATCAAGCCCCATGATGTTATAAGAACGCAAGGGGAGAGTATAAATTTTAAACCGCTTTAACCCCTGCGGAATGTTTTTGATTGCATTTTGCTGCTTATCCATTACTATTTTTGATAAATCATCGGATGCTTCGCTCAACACCCCGTTAATAATTAATAGCTGGTTATTAATACCCAAATCGCTCAGTTCCAAGCTGGAACGATCCGCCTCCAGCAGAGGGGTTTCCGCCGCCCTTGAAACCAGAATTAATGTTGTTTTTTTCTTATCGGCAAGATTCAAAACAGCCTCTTTGTAAATGCTTTTTTTCGCATCAAGTCCTGCAAGCTGACCCAAACAAGACGCACCATGAGTGCTTTCGCTGATGAAGTTGCTCCATGCGGACGGAAGCTGCAACATGCGCAAGGTATGACCCGTTGGGGCTGTGTCAAAAATGATATAGTCGTATTCATTTTCTGTTGTCTTGTCGGTTATAAAATTTGAAAATTGGTCAAAGGCGGCAATTTCAACTGTACAAGAGCCGGACAGCTGCTCCTCCATATTGGCGATGACGCTTTCAGGCAGTTTGCCTTTATAGGGCCCAATAACGGATTCCCGATATTCCCTGGCTGCTTCTTCCGGATTGAGGTTCGCGACCAGAAGTCCGGGCGCCCCATCAATGGGTACGCCCTTGCCATCGAGCTGTGCATGAAAAACATCCTGCAAATTGGAAGCAGGGTCGGTACTGATCAACAGAACCTTTTTACCACTGTCCGCCAGATTGACAGCAACGGCACAAGCAACAGAAGTTTTCCCGACGCCGCCTTTACCGGTAAAAAACAAATATTTTGTCAGAGCAATTTTATCCAATGCAAAGGTTTCATGGACAACCGCCATTTTAACAGCACCCTTTCGTCCCGCAGCCACAACCGCTTTTTTTTACACGCAGGCGAGGTTTAATGGCCATATCCAGCCATGCTGAAAGGTCTTCATTAGTAGGATATTCCTTAGTTTTTGCGACTTTACCATCGACAAGCGTTACAGGCAGAACCTCGGCGCCTTCTTTTTGAAGGATATCGCCAATTACTTTGTTGGCAATAAAATCCTGTGGTTCGCTGGACAAGCCATGCCTTTGAATAATCACGCCCTGCTCTTTCAATGCATTAATAACTGTCGTGATTCTCATAAGCTCTGGATCAATGGACGGACCACACACCCCCGTTGAGCAGCACATGGCCGGGTCGAAAATTTCAATTTTTTTCATCATTAATCTCTCCTTCAACTTATTTTGTGTTACCTCTTTATTTTGCTAACCTAAAGTAAGAAATCTTTCCCTGTAAATCTGACTAAGGACACACAATCAGACCGCGCGCCCTCAGACAATCCCCACATAGGCAAAGTTACATTCCGTGGTGACCTCTATGTAATTTTTTCGACGATCCGGCGCGAGAGGCAGTAGAATAATCTCATTGCCGGTGTTGATGCGATGATACTTACTGGTAGCTTCCACATTTACCCTCCGTTTCCCATAAG
>DATMYT010000492.1:0-6790 GCA_035560855.1 Negativicutes bacterium
CTGTTGCGGGGACAGTTTTTATGGAACTTTGCCTGTGGAACAGGTAAAAGCCCAAATGAAAAAGCGGGCCGCCGAAATGCCTTGTGAAGATGTGGTGGTGTACTGCGTCTCTTGTATCAAAGCTCTGCACATCGGAGGCAAACAGCCCCGCTACCTCGTAGACCTATTGTTTGGTGAAAAAACCGATATAGGTACTTGGGAGCCGGATGCTTGGCACAACGAAGTGCAGCAATTCATTGATGCCCATTGAATAAGAGCATTGGCTCCGCATCGTCCATGCTTCCGGCCTCCAGCCCGCCACCTTTTATGGCGGGTTTCGTCTTTTATTGCGCGTCAGACGTGGAATCAACTACGATCGCTGTCAGCGCACTCACTTGCCACCGGGTAAGTTTTCACCATCGTTTTGCCGCCTCGCCTTGCACTGTCGCAGTCATTTCAACTGGCATTCTTTGCAGAGATGGTTGCAGGAATTTGCTGTGCAATGAACGAAGATACCCCTGTCTTCAAAATAACGAAGATGAAGGGGGATATGCCATGAAAAAATGGTTCAGCCGACTCTTATTCATTCTGATACTTTCTTTCTATCTACCAGCATCTGCCGAATCGGTTTTCCCTAGCGACAGCTGGGTTCAGGTTGAATCGCCGGAAAGTGTAGGCTGGTCCACTGGAAAACTTAAGATAGTTGGTGATTACGCTTTATCGACTGGCACACTTGGCCTAATGATTATTCAGGGCGGAAAAGTCGTATATTCCTATGGCAACGTTGAAGAACAATCGTATTTGCATTCTGTAAGGAAAAGTTTGCTCAGTGGACTGATTGGTGTATTTGTTGAATCTGGAAAAATTGATCCTCAAAGCACTCTTGAATCCCTGGGTATTGATGACTCGCCACCCGCGTTGACCCAACCGGAAAAACAAGCACGCATAATTGACCTGTTAAAAGCACGATCCGGTGTGTATCACGCCGCAGCCGCCGAAACCCAAAGAATGAAAGAATTGCGTCCACCGCGCGGCTCCCATGCCCCTGGAAGTTATTGGTACTATAACAATTGGGATTTCAATGTATTGGGCGTAATTTTCGAAAAGAATACGAAGCAATCCATTGGGAAAGCATTTTTTGATAAAATTGCACAACCTATTGGAATGCAGCAATTCAGTCCCAATTCCGTAGATTATCAAAAATCACCCGATTCAATTCACCCAGCTTATCGTTTTAAAATGAGCACACAGGATATCGCGCGTTTTGGGCTGCTTTACTTGAACCATGGAGTGTGGAAAGATAAACAACTGATCCCTAAAAAATGGATTATCGACAGCACGACATCCTACTCAAACGCAAGCCCAGGTGTCGGCTATGGTTATATGTGGTGGCTTCCGACCAATGTAATCTACGGACAAGCAATCCCCGGCGTGGCTTGGCGTGCCGAAGGTGTTGGCGGTCAATATATCATCGTGATTCCCTCAATGGATTTAGTCGTTGCGCATTTATCAAAATATGACTCCACAGGTATCGATTCTTATCCTACATTCAGAAATCTATTTCGTTTAATTCTCGAATCACGTATGAATTAACAACTATTACATTATTGGCCTCACTCCGCCTCGCCTCTCGTGGCGGGCTTTCGTTTTGCTGCCTTCCGGGCGATGCTCCGCCATCTTGGGGAATGGGCTGCCGCCTTTGCACTCCTGCCAACCCACCGGCAGCCAGCCGCTTGCTCCTTCGTCGCGCGCTCTCTGTCTGCCTCGGCTACTGCCCACACGACTCAGGCGAGAAGCGCCTCACTCCGAAGATTCCTGCCCTATCCCGTCGGCGTCATCCTCCCCGGCGCGTTCCGCCCCGGTCCAGATCACGTTTCGTTTCTTCCTTTCGCCCGATACTGCCGGAAAAGCAGCCACCGCGCTCGATGCGTCGACCACGGTAGCTGCCGGGGAGTCGCCCAAGTTACTGCCAATAGCGGCCCCTCCACCAGACCAGCGGGAGGGGAGCAGGACTTCCGCCGCCGTTGTCGAAACATGCAGTAAATGTTCAGGAGGTGGAATTTATGGAATATAACGAGGCAGTAAAGCGCTTGGCGCCCTGTGGGCTTGATTGTTCCCGCTGCGCAAATTATGAAAACAGCGACATCAAAACGGCCAGCGCTTTGTTAATCGATCGCCTTGGAAATTTTGAGCGTCTAGCGAAGATGAAAGAAGATGCTTTTCCTGTGTTTAAAGGCTATCCGCAATTTCATGCCGTATTGAGTTCGTTCGCCGAAGCTTCTTGCAGCGGGTGCCGGGGAGATCATCCCGTTTGTCTCCCGCAATGCGCCGCCAAGACCTGTCACAGGGAAAACAATGTTGATTTCTGTTTCCAATGCGTTCAGTACCCCTGTGATAAGCAATTCACCGGCAAACTACGGGAGCGCTGGTTATTCATCAATGACCGAATGAAGGAAATCGGCCCGGAAGCTTACTGCGAAGAACAAGCCAAATTACCGCGATACTAACGCACGATTTCTGCGGCCCGGACTTCCGGGCCGTTTTTATTTGAAATTCAGCCTCCCGGCCAACGCCGTCACCACATCCCCCATACCGGAGAGTGCCAGCACTTTTTCATTCTCCCGGTCCTCGCTGTATCGGCTGCGCATCGACTCATAAAGCCGCAAAAAATGCGCCCGGTCCGCTTCCGGGTTCTCGCCCATGCAAAGATGTTTCGTGAGCGGAACCCCTCCATTATTTTTCATTACCGAGGCATTCTGTTCGTCCAGCAACGCTTGGCAAAGTCATTTCAACATCCCGCATTGATCCCAGACGCTTCTTCAAGGTATTATTGAGGTAGGTGTCACGAATCAAGCAACACGGAGGAGTAGTGTTTTGAATCGAAAAGAGTTTCTCTGGAAAATGGCCGCTTCAGCCCTGATCGCCGGCAGTGCACTGACCGGTTACAGTTACATGCAGCTGGGACCGATCAACGAACTGCGTAGAAAAAAAGAATCCGCTGAGATTACGGGGTTGGGCAGCGACCAACGCAGAATTATCGAGCTGGCTTCCCTAGCGCCAAGCGGTCACAATACCCAGCCCTGGAGACTCAAGATCAACCAGCTCGCTAATTGGACGCTAACTCTCGCGCCGGAGCGTCTTTTGCCTGTTGTCGATCCGGATCAGCGTGAAAGTTGGTTATCGGTCGGTGCTTTCTTGGAAAACCTGACTCTGGCGGCGAATGATTTGGGTTATGACGCCGAAATGAATCCTTCCAGCGCTTCTGCATCGGTGGACGTTATCCTGAAAAGCACGACCCAGAAACCTTTCCCCTTGGAAAAAATCGAGCAACGCCGCACGTTAAAAAAGAATTTTCTTTCCCGCGCCCTATCCAATAAGGACTTGTCTCAATTGCTGGGCAAACAGGCAACAGAGTGCGACTATTTCCCCCTGGAATCGACCACCGGAAAATTTTTGAGTGAACTAACGCTTGAAGCAAACAGGTTGCAAGTTCAGCGCGATGATGCGCAAGGCGAACTGGCGGACTGGATTCGTTGGACTCGCCAAGATGCTGCGCAACACCAAAATGGCTTGACGCCCGCCGGAATGGAAATGCCAGACTGGCTTCGCTGGTATGCCCAACATTTTATTAGCCGAGAAGACGTTCTGGGTGCGAGCTTTCGCGAGCAAACCTTAAAAATGGCGGAACAGCAGGTGCGGCAAGGAGCCGGTTGGTTGATACTTTTCGCTTCCGGCTCGACAATCGCCGATCTCGTTGCGACGGGTCGGAATCTGCAGTCGATCTGGCTGCGCGCCAAAGAAAACAATATCGCCATCCACCCCATGACCCAGGCCTTGGAAGAGGCAACGCCGCGCAAAATGCTGGCTGCTTCGCTCGGACGTTCAGGCCCTGTACAGTTTATCCTTCGACTTGGTTATGTTTCAGAGTATTTGCCGCCAGTCAGCCCCCGCATGCCTTTATCTAAGATCTTGCATTAAAGAGCGTTTACCGCACGGCTTCGACGCGCCGTACCCAATACCTTCTTGGCCACTCCCGAGCAGAGATGACATTACAGTGTTATACCCATATGCGAGGCAATGACATGAAAGGAATTTCTGAAATTGTCGAAAAATCGATGGTAGTCAAAGCGGTAGTCAATTGACCTCTTGACATGCAAATGACAAAAAAAAAGAAAACGCCGCAAATACATGCAGCGTCTCGTCTTAAAATGGCCTGCCCGGCAAGATTCGAACTTGCGACCTCTTGATTCGTAGTCAAGCGCTCTATCCAGCTGAGCTACGGGCAGAGAATCCAAAAGGAATAGTATCATATACCGACTGGAAAGTCAAATCAAACCTAAAATTTATACAGTTGGTCTGCTCCAGTCCACGTAAATTCCGGTATGATGCCAAAGACGAGTCAGCGCCAACTTGAAACTTTCAAGACTTTCTGTTGGAACCAGAGATTTTGCGTGGAATGTGTAAAGATCATTTCCGTCCGCATTTTGGATTACATGTGGTTCAGACAGATACTTCTCCACCGCCGTTTTTTTTACGGCATCGCTGAGTGTAACGCGAACAGTTTTGTTCACCGCGTCAAACTCCACTTGCCCGTATTCAGCCGCAAAATGGATCACAACTTTGAAGATAGGATCACCCATTTTTTGTTACACCTCGACTCGACCTTGCGATTCTTTCGCGACAATCGAAGAATTTGGTTTGCTTTTTATTGTAACAAGCAGGAGAAGGGCGCGTCAAGCAGAATTGTTTGAGTAACGACATTTTCCGCAATCCCGCATCAACAATCGGAGGAGTGAACCCATGTCTGAAAGAATTGCCGTCATCGATCTCGGGTCAAATTCGGCGCGCTTGATCATTATGCACATTTATACCAATGGTGCCTATAACTTAGTATATCATCAAAAAGAAAGCCTTCGGCTTGGCGAAGGTATGGGACGAGACCAACTGCTCCAACCGGCAGCGATAGAAAGGGCTTTAGCCGCATTGCGAAATTGCGCTCAAATGTGCAGTATCATGAAAGTCGATACTATCCTGGCCGTTGCAACTGCAGCCGTCCGTAACGCCCGTAACGGGCCCGAGTTCTTGGACATGGTTGAAAAAGAAACAGGGCTTCCCCTTCAGGCAATCAGTGGGGAATCCGAAGCAAGACTGGGTTTTTTGGGCACTATCAACACCATAAACGTCCAAGATGCGGTCCTATTCGACCTCGGGGGGGGCAGCACAGAAATTTCTTTAGTCAAAAACCGCAGGATGATAGATAGTATAAGCCTTCCCATCGGCGCCGTCAACCTCAGTGACGAATTCAAAACTCATGATAAAGTTACCAAGACCCAATTAGCCCATTTGTGTGGGTTTATTGATCGACAGTTAAAAAAAGCTCCCTGGTTGGAAGCCATGTCCTTACCGTTGGTCGGCGTTGGCGGAACTGCTCGTAATATCGCAAAAATGGATCAATCACGCAAAAATTATCCATTTTCCAAGGTGCATAATTACAGAATGGGCCCGATCGCCCTCGAAGATTTGTTTCGTCTGGTCACCAGCGCCAATCTGGTACAACGTCGCCGAATGAATGGTCTGAGTAGCGAGCGGGGCGACCTTATCGTCGCAGGCCTCTCGGTTGTAAAACGTTTGTTTGACCGAATTCGCGCCAGTCACTTAATCATCAGCGGGTGCGGCGTCCGTGAAGGATTATTTTTTCGCCACTATCTTAGTCGCGAAGATTTACCTGACGTTATTCCCGACATATTGGAACACAGCGCCATGAATATGTTGCGCTTTTACAAAGTTAACGAGCAGCACGCTCTACATGTTACTGACATGACCCTGCAACTCTTTGATGGCTGGACATCTCTGCATCACCTGGACGATCGGGATCGCATGCTGCTTCAGTCCGCAGCTCTGTTGCATGATATTGGCATCAGTATCAATTATTATGATCATACCCGCCACAGTGCCTACCTGGTTGAAAATGCACGTTTATTCGGGCTCACTCATCGGGAACAAATCTTAACCGCTGTTGTCGCTGGCTGGCACAGTAGTATTTCTGCCAAAATGATGCGCAACCGACTTTATAGTGAATTTTTGGATGAAGCCGACTGGGAAAAAGCCAGAAAAATGTCTGTTATTCTTGCCGTCGCCAACAGTCTGGATTCTACGCACCGCCAGTTAATCACCAATCCGCTAGTATCTTTTACGAAAGGCCTAGCTGTCGTTTCAGTCAGCACCGAAGGCGACTGCAGTCTTGAAATGCAAGCAGTGGAAAAGCAGCACAAGGTTTTCCAACGCGAATTTGGAGCCGAGTTAACCATCGTTTTCAAATAAAAAAACCGCCGGAGAAGGCACTGCCTTCCGGCGGTTTTAATTCACTTAATGTCAATTCTTTGGACCGGTTTTAGCCGCTCCTGAACTTTTTTTGTCCACTCATCCCGGTTGACTACCACCCGTTCATGTCGTCCACTGCCAATCTCACCGAGCTCATCGCTGGCAATAATGTCAAACATTACCCGATTGCCCCGCACCTCCGTCACCGTAGCCTTAATACTCACAGACATTCCGGTGCCGGTTGGCGCTTCATGAGTAAATTCCATCGAT
The DNA here is from genome assembly GCA_035560855.1 of Negativicutes bacterium. Taxonomy (GTDB): domain Bacteria; phylum Bacillota; class Negativicutes; order UBA1444; family UBA1444; genus UBA1444. The sequence goes on from DATMYT010000492.1 coordinate 6,571, forward strand.
CGACCTACCGTAATATACCCTTTGGGCAATTTATGGTCGACTGTTTGAATCGCCGCGCGCATCATCACGTCGACATACGCCGGCGTCGCCAACAAATCTTCCATTGCCCCGCCACCATAAGCATAACCCGTATGCTTCTTTTCGACGGTTTTCTGAACAACTTCGCTCATCCCGGGAGTCAGATATTGACTTACATCCAACAGGGTAGCCACTGCCATGA
>DATMYT010000493.1:0-2536 GCA_035560855.1 Negativicutes bacterium
CTCTCTGACATAGATCGATCCGTTAGTTTCCTTCATCACCATTTCTGAATTGGCAATATATCTACTAAAAATGGCAAAAAGATATGCCTTTCCCTGCTCAAATTGAAGCTAGTTCTCTTTGTACCCTTGATCGTATTACGATATTTATACTAGATCCAACCTCCCTAGCTATTGAAACTATAATGAGCCAAACAGCACCATATAGTAGATTCTACCTTCATCGAACACGTAAAACTCAATCTTTCGCTCCGCCTCGTCATCCACGCGATAATAAAACACTGTTTGTCCAATTTCGTCCGCAATTTTCACAATATCCTCGATCTTATCAATACTGATCATCACTGAGGACTGGTAGAACAACGCCTCTGATAAGCCGGCCAAACGGTTCCCGTATTCTTTGAAAATATCCGCAACTTTCTTCGAGTATGCGTCTTCTCTTGCAAGAGCCTGCGTTTTAAAGCGAACGATCAAGATAATTCCAATGCACACAAAAATTGCTGCCCCATATAGGATCAATAAGCTTAAGTCGGGTGCGGTGCTATGCTGCACATCTTGATCAATGGAAATCTCACGACTTCCATCCGGAGCACCACCAACCTCAATAATCGGATTTGTGAAGGGAATTGTAATATATGAGGAGAACTTCTCTTCCTGCGCTATCCCGTTGTATTCGATATTAACAGTCCCATCGTAAACAACCTTAATCGCATAATCTGTAACCAAATCATACTCTTCGATTAAGGAATTAACCAAGGCGTCATAATTGTCAAAGCGAAGCCGGATGCTCCTGTTGGATGCAATCGATTGTCCGGCATCAGTTGTTTCCAGTAACGACGCGCCTGCGTAGACTTTTTCCCAGATTACTTTTGTTTCCTCATCCGTCCCTACCTGCGACACCAATATGACATCGATCTTGTCATTTAATACGAAAGTCGCTTCGTGATCGGTATCCAGTTGAAAATCGCACGTAACATCAAGGTAGTCTACAAAAGGCTTGAGATAGTATTGTCCTTGCTTCATCTCGCGTTCATCCGTGACCGGGTTTTCTTTCAGATGCACGGTATAGGCCATTGTTGAGACTCCAGTTCCCTTCAGCAACGACTCCTTAACCAACTCGACATCAGGCATATACAGTTCGAGCGCAATCAAACCGATTAGCACAGCAATGGCTATTGAAAAGACAATAAACAGAATCGTCCTTGTTTGTTTTTTTAAGGTATACATAATCGTGTTTAGTCTCCTTTACCTTGCCCGTCCGAATTTTGCGTCTGGCTGTCGATATATTTGGAAGCTAGTTTGTCTAAGAAGGTTGGCTCTGTACCGCCGGTCTCAACTTGAACATCACCACCGCTTTGTTGCAGTAAAACCCCGGGCCATCCAATGTATGGTATCGTCGCGATGTGTTTGCCGATAATTTGCTCGCCAAGCACTGGTTTTGGGTCAGGATAGTTGTTATTATCCCCCTTAACCGTGTATTGCTTTACTCCTTGCACATACTTAATCTTGATAATTCTATGGAATACCTGAATGTTATCCAACGCATAGAGTACGACATCTTGTTCTTTCAACGAGTTCGAATCAACCTTTTGAATCAGGACGATATCCCCGCGGCTGATATCCGGTTTCATGCTGTTAGATACGATCGCCTTTGGAAAAATCGGAAAAATACCGAGCGCAAACCAAACTGTCAAAACAGCGATAACCGCAGTTGCAATCCATGAGTAGGGGCTCGCTTGTTTCATTTCTAATCGCTTGCCTCGCGTCGCTTTCTTGCGGCTGATGCTGCGCAGCACAATCGTGAACATCAACGGAAGAAGCGCGCCAACAAGGAGCAGGGTGATCCAACGAAAATTCGGCAGGATGCGAACGACCCAAATCGGAAATTTCGTGAGTACGGCATAGATTGCAGTTCCATAGAATCCCAGAATATAAGCTGCGAACGTCATGAAAACATTGAAGAAGACAACCGGCAGGATGTTTTTGCTGATATATGAGAACCATTCTTCCAAGGTTTTCAGTTTGCTGAATGTATCAAGATTCACTTCCGTGAAGCTGAAGATCAATATGATGATAACACCGAATACGACGACGAACCTTTTTTGAACTGAGTTAATTAAATAGTTACGCACCCATTCTTTCAGAATAACAGCTGATCCGAGCACAATGATGTTTCTAGTGATTCCAATATACGAGGTATCGTAAATATTGAGGCCGAACCCGTCGATCGTACCGATCAGAAAGTATGAAATCAGGTAAAGAACAGCGCAGACCAGCATGAGCAGGAGGTAGAATTCTGTAAACTTCAACTTACTGTGCAGGTTCGGCTTCTCGCAAAAAAATATGTAAGTAGCTATAAGTAACCAAAAGAGCGCCGTGATTACACTCTGATATTCCACGCTAAAGCGGATCAATCGTAATAGCAAGTAATACGCCAATATGGATAATATGAGGATCGCAACCTGTTTTTCTTTTTTAAAGCAGTCGCTCATTCCGAATTTGCTTCTCCGCCATTTGGTTTGATATTACTGGATTATGT
>DATMYT010000494.1:0-6517 GCA_035560855.1 Negativicutes bacterium
ATATAAACGCCTTTTACATGTGAATCAGAAGCAAAACGGATACTATCCAGCAAATTTTTTTTAGCATCAGTTATCGACGCATCGATTGGCTTTTGCGCTCCAGTAATTACGATTGGTTTTTGTGAATTTTGAATCAGATAAGACAACGCAGCCGCCGTATAAGCCATTGTATAAGTGCCATGGGTAATTACAAAGCCGTCATAGTGTTCATATTCCCGCTGCACAACCTCAGCGATGCACACCCAATCCTCCGGCTGAATGTTGGTACTATCCAAATTCAGAATCCGAATTGCATCGATGGCGCAAATTGTGTCATATTCAGGTACATAAGATAAAATTTCTTCAGGATTAATTTGTGGAACAAGACCGTTCTCGGTTTTTTTCGAAGCAATCGTTCCGCCTGTCGCAATCAAAAGCAATCTTTTCATGTTTCGAATCCATCCTCTTGAAATGATCTGATATCAGTTTATTCTGCCGCCCTGTCCGCTCCTGTTTTGGGAACAGATCGATTGTACCATATGTCATTTATTTAAACACTGTTAGATCAGCCTGGTTGATTAGTTTCCCGATCGCTTTTTTTGCTTTAGCATCCGGATGCAATCCATCCGTGGCCCAGTATGGTGGAATCACGCCGTTACTGTCAACAAACAGAGGCGCAACATCTAAGTGTGGTAGGTTCTCCAGAATATAACGGTTCACTTTTTGCATCTCGACCTGCCAACCGGGAGCGGAGGGTTCATGAAAGGTCTTCTGAATCCGGTCGGGATTGATCGGCGGCAACGTCAGAAAAACCGGCACAATTTTATTTCGGCGACATTTCCTGGCAATCTCCGCCAACTCGCTGGCAACCTCGTCAGCCTTGGCCCCGCCGCGCAAACTGTTTGTTCCTGTCAGTATGATCAACATCCGCGGTGAGAATGGCACGACATCCCTCTCGAACCTCTCCAGACTGGTGGCTGATGTGTCACCGCTTCGCGCCAGATTGAGCGCCGGAGTCTTCAGATAAGCATGCAGACTGTAGGTGAAATCAGACGGAGCATTGGAAATCGCCCCGCCACCGTGCATTATACTGTCGCCGAATACGCCCAAGGCAAACTGTCGAGGTATCGGACGCAGGGTAAACTCCTCCCTGTCGGAAAACTGCCCGATCGGCTGACCATTTTGCGTTACAGCCTGCACACGCCAAGCAAACGTGCCGATCCGAGGATTATCATCATAAAAATCAGAAGTCAAACTCCCTTTTGCTTCCCATGTCTGCACCAGTTTATACTGCCGTTCCGATGCAGCCCCCACCCCAGTTGCCTGATAAAGCTCCACTTTATAACGGTCGGCGCCGCGCACCGGAATCCAAGCATAAACGGGATAGAGAATTGGTGTAACTTGTGACCAGTGCGTCGTAGTCACTGGTCGGAAGTTCTGATAGCTGTGCGGAGTCTTTACGTCGATCGCCACTGCTGTTGCCCATTCGCTCAGGGGCTTCTTTTCATAATCAAGCGGGCGCACTCGGTAAAACAGGGTTTTCCCCAGCCACGCGGTCAAATCCGGCTGGAATCCGGCTGAATACACTGTCGTCGAATGAAAAACAATCTGATTGGCTGCAAAATCAGCGGTTTTAGCAATATCCAGTTCATACATCACGGCATCCGGAAATCCCGTCCACTGCAACACCGGCTGGCTGGTAACTTCCTTCGCCGCCAGAGGATTTGCCACGGATGGCTCAGCCAGTGCTTCGCCCTGCAACAAAAGCAAACCGATTATCACCCATAAAACAATCGTTTTCCTCAAAAAAATCGCCTGCTTTTCTCCATAAAATCGACAGACCTGCCACTCTTTCCGCAGGACTTCTACAACAACTTTACACTAACCAATCTGCCAATCCAAACAGGATTTCCTGCCCTTCATGCGTGATTTCCACCGTCGGAATGGATACTTGCTTCGCCCGCGCTGCAAAAAACTTGGTCGCGGCGAAATCAACACCAAAATGCATGGGAATCAAGAGCTTGGGCTGCATCAGCGCCGCAAAATATTCTGCGCCTATACAGTAGTTTTCTTCCAACCGGCGGTCCACCGGGAAGAAGGCAAGATCGATTTTGCGTCCGGCCATTTTCGCCATCTCCGCTTTGAAGCGCATTGTCGCATCCTCTTGATCGGCCTGCGGTTCGCCGCTCCATCGCCACCAGTTCAAGTCTCCGGCATGAAAAATGGACAATCCGTCAACCTGTACCAAAAACGAAATCCCTTCATCCGTCGAACCGAACGTCTCAACCTGAATGTTGGCGTCGCTCCACTGTTCGTAGGCGGACAGAACCTGAGCCGCGACAGCGTTGCGATCAAAAACAATGTCGCTGCTGAGGATGTAGGTAATCGCCGGATTCGCTTTGCCCCAGCGCAAAATAGCCGGATCATAGTGGTCGCCGTGACTGTGCGAAACCAAAACATAAACATGCTTTTTACCTTTCAGTAATTCATCGGTAATGATCGATTTTTTCACCATCGAAGGACAGTAATCAAAGAGGAAAAAACAACGTGCTGTTTCAACCGCAAACCCGCTATGAGCTAAAAAGGTAATCTTCGCGTGCGCTTTTTCCAACTGCATTCCCTCATTTCATCAATAAATTTTGTCGCGAAAGCCGACTTGGCGCACCGTATAAACCTTCCCCTTGATGTTGGCATGGAGCAGCGCCGCCAAAACCAAACCACCCTTGTTACTCAAAATCTCCACATATGAGCAGGTGTCCTGAATGTCGATGATCCCGATGTCCGCCGCGGTAATTCCTTCAATGGCCGTAACAGCGCCCACAATATCTCCCGGGCGCATTTTGACTTTGCGTCCGGCATTGATCCGAATGCGGGTGATTTCCCGATTCATGATTTCGCTCCGGTCTACAGGAAAAGCAGGCATCGCTGAATCCGCCGCAAAAATCAACTGGCCATTTTCCACTTCCACATCAGTCGGTGGTTCGCACCGCGAAATCCGATACCCCAGATACTCTTCCAATTCCACCAGCCGCCTGCGCTCCTCCGGCGGTACGAACGTAATAGCCGCCCCGGCATTCCCGGCGCGTCCGGTACGACCAATGCGATGCACATAATTTTCCGGCTCCAGCGACAAATCATAATTGATCACCAGCGAGATATCGTCCACGTGAATGCCCCGCGCCGCCACATCGGTCGCGACCAGAAACTGGAACCCGCCAAGTTTGAAGCTCTGCATCGTATTCAGCCGTTCCCGCTGTTCCATGCCGCCATGCAGGCTCGCCCACCGTTTCCCTTCACTTTTGAATTCCGCAAACACCGACTCCACCCGCTCCCGCGTATTGCAAAACAGGAGGCAGCGGTCCGGTCGCATCGTATAAAGAATTTTTCGTAGCAATGCATTTTTTTCGAATTCCCGGATCAGATAATATCCCTGCCGAATCATTGCCGAAGCCGGTTTCACCGACTCCACGGCAATCCGCATCGGATTACGCATGTATTGGTTGCAAATCTCCTGCACCGACTCCGGCAACGTAGCGGAAAAAACCAGGGTGACCCTTTCTCTCGGCAGTAGTCTGATAATCGCCCCCACCTGCTCGATGAATCCCATATCCAACATTTTATCAGCTTCGTCGAGAACGAGATAGCGAATTTCACTTAAGTCAAGATTGCCTTTTTCGATATGATCGAAGGTCCGCCCCGGCGTACCGACAACCACATGCACCCGTTGCCGCAGCTCATTTTTTTGCGTTTCCATCGGCTGTTTGCCAAAAATCGCCGCGCAGCGGATTCTTTTGAAACGCCCGATATTGGAAATGTCCTGTTTGACCTGCACCGCCAATTCCCGCGTCGGGGTGAGCACGAGCGCCTGCGGCGAGCGCCAGCCAAGATCAATTTTCTCACACAGCGGAATGGCAAACGCGGCGGTCTTTCCGCTGCCGGTCGCCGAACTGACGATGATATCCTGTCCGGCCAAAGCCGCCGGAATTACGCGTTCCTGGACTTCAGTCAGCGTCTCATAGCCCATTTTCCTTAATGATTTCACCATTTCGGCGCTAAACCCGTACGAGTCCAGACTGCTTTCGCGCATTCGTTTGCGACCTCTTTTCTCACAGCTTCTTCTCACAACGCAATTGATGGTCTAGTAATATATTCACCGGGCACTACAAAAAGGCCTTCCAAAAAAATCTTGAAAGGCCTTACTATCACTTCATAAGATCAAATCATCCAACTGGCAAAAATTACATTTTCCCTTCGAAAGTTTCCAAAAGCTTTTGCGTATATGGATGCCGATCCGACGAAAAAATCGTGTTCTTTTCAAATCGATCAACGATTGGACTCTGATACATGACCATGATTTTATCGCTCATAAAATTGACCGCGCTTAAATCATGAGAAACGAACAGATAACTCAATCCAAACTCATCCAACAGATCTTTTAGCAAATTCAAGAAAACTTCGCGGATCTCCAACTAGCAGATCGAAAAAAGGTGTCTTGACAATGGGGTCCATTTCAAAATGTCGCAAAATATTTAATTCAGGATGTTGTGGTTGGGCATATAATAAAAAGCGATTTTGACTTTTCCCCCATCTTCGAGGACCAATGTCGCTTGCTCTAATGTTGATCTATTTATCTACCTCAAGCTTCAGTTCTATAGACCCGGTTACCCCTTAACGCAAAAATTCGCCCGAACCAAAGTCCAGACGAACAGTTGAACAAAAAAGCGACGATAATCAATTACCTTGATTATCTGTTTCCCCGTCCGCGCTTCGTTGAAAGCGCGCCGCCGGGCGATTTTTCATAAAGAACGCAACCAGACCGGCTGCCAGAGGAAGAAGAAAAAGAACAAGAAGCGCCATAGGCAACCCCCAAATATCACCGATACGACCGATAAGAACCACGGCGAGTCCGCCTATTCCGCCGGCAAATCCCATGGTCAGACCTGCGGCCAATGCTTTGTTGTCCGGGATTGCCTCCTGCGCTGCTATCACAGTAACTGAAAAGCTTGAAAGTAGCGTGGCACCAGCCAGAGCCAGAAAAATCATACTCATGACTCCTTGTGTGTAGAAAAAGGCAAAGAATAATGGGGTTGAACTGATCAAAGACCCGACAATTAACTTTTTGCGGCCATAAGCGTCAGACAAAAATCCCCCTAGCAATCCCCCAACTGCACCTGAAAAAAGCATGATTGTAAGTAAATGGCTCGCAGCAATATTGGATAAGTTCTGTGTTTTAAAGTACAGAGGAAGAAGCGCCAGCATCCCGGAATAAGACAGCGAACGAATAGCAATAACCATAATGATGGCCACAAGTTCACGCGTTGAAGCTTTCAATGAGTGAAGAACTGCTGATAATTCCGGAATATTCTTTGATAAGACCATAGTTCTCGGGGCAAAGAAAAATAATAAAATAGCGACCATAATGCCAGGAATGGCAGTTATGGCGGTAGCATGCAGTCCATATGCTTCAAACAACGGAACAAGGAGAAGCGGCCCCAAAGCAAAGCCCACATTGCCAAAAGCTACAAAAGCCGAAAGCATAACAGCTTTATGCTCACCACTCAAAACATTAACCATAGTAGAGGCCTGAGGATGAAATGCAGCAGTGCCAAGGCCCGCCAATGCCGCCAGAAAAACCATTAACCAATAATTTTCTACCCAACCCGTCAAACTGAGCATGACCGCCATCCACAATGTCCCCACATGAACGAGCCATCGCTTGCCCTTGCGATCTAAAAAATAACCAAAAAGTGGCTGAACAAAAGAAGACGAAAGGGTAAAAGCTGAAAATAAAATTGTTGCTCGTGTAGCAGTAAAACCTGGACTAAGTACCACAAGAAAAGGAAACATCTGTGGAAGATAATTGCTGTATAAATCGTTGAACATATGCGCAATAGATAGTACGCCAATTTTTGCATACTGGGTTCGTTGTAGTTTATTCATGGAGATACTCCTCTCAATGGATGCGTACCTAGAGAAGCCACACCCGTATGTTCCAACTGTTTAGACTGTAGGCTTTGCTGCAGCTTGCCGACGCAATCATCGATTTTCAGCTATTCTTCCTGTTTACTGATATGCAGATGATTAATATCATTGAGGAAATGCAATATAATGGATTGCTCATATTCACTATAGGGTTCCAGCAAGGATAGTTTCTCCTGTATAGCTTTGGCATGGCATTTTTTGTGTTCGTCATAGATTTGCTGTCCGTTCTCAGTCAATCGAAAATAAATTTCCTTATTATTTTCAGGGCGCTGATAACTTTCGATTAAACCCTTGTGTAGCAACTTTTTGCTGATTTTACTGATAGCCCCCCGCGTCATCTGCATTTCATTGGCTACTCGCGTAACATTAGCATGACTAATAGTACCAATTTGGTCAATGCAATGCATTTCCGCCAAGTTAACACCATCAATAATAACCTCTCCACCATGCCGCAACATAGCAGAACGCTCTTGAATTGTTGTAAGTGAATGTATGATTTCCGTCGCTTGATTCACATAAAGCTCTCCCTTTTTGTTTACATGGAAACAATATTAAT
>DATMYT010000495.1:0-4912 GCA_035560855.1 Negativicutes bacterium
CCTATTTAATGAAGGAGGGTCCCATCTGTGGATATGTCTATTCCGCCCGCATTGCCTGAGAATCCTCGTTACGCCGGATTTTGGATTCGTGTGCTTGCTTATATTATTGATGCTTTGATTCTGGGCGCCATCACTTATCCATTGGTCAGAGTGCTCCAATCCATGGGAATCGCTGAGAATTCCACCAATATGTTGAGTATCGCAATCAGTTGGATGTATTTCGCGGTGTTTGAGAGTTCCGGTTGGATGGGTTCCCCTGGGAAAAAAGCGCTGGGACTGATTGTCACCGATGAGCAGGGAGAACGCCTCAGCGTCGGACGGGCCACCAAGCGCTATTTTGCAAAAATATTGTCTGCACTGTTTTTGGGCATTGGTTTTTTCATGATTGCGTTTACGGCCCGCAAACAAGGATTGCATGACAAAATTTTTCATACTTTGGTTTGGAAAGTACAACGATAATTCTATGCCTGTACATTAAATGTGGATAACCCTGTGGATAATGTGGATGAATTAACGAAATTTGTAAATTTGCTTTAATGCTTTTCGAATAAAAAAGAACCGTGCTGGAGTTAATGCTCGCGCACGGTTCTTTTGGCACATGAATTAAAGCGAATGAACAATAAAAAATTAGTTCGTATCGTCCATCAGATTGTTAGCAAACTGGTCCAACTTTGCTGCCATGGCATTGATTTGCTGAACAGAAGCGGCCACTTGACCGAGAGCTTCAGCTATCTGGGTTATGCCTCCCTCGATTTGCGTAGTTTGATGATAGGATGATTCACTGGCATCTTGAATTAATTTCATGATGAGTTCGACTTTTTTAATTGACTCGGCGCTGTTGGAAGCCAGTTTGCGGATTTCTTCGGCGACAACTCCAAAGCCACGTCCCTGCTCTCCGACCCGTGCAGCCTCGATAGCAGCGTTCAGGCCCAACAGGTTGGTTTGGGATGAAATGCTTCGGATTAGTCCCAAGACCTGATCGGTTTCCTTAGCTCGTTTTTGTGATTCCAGAGAGGATTGTGTAACTTTGTGACTGACAGCGGAAATTTCTTCGGCTTGTGCGGAGATTTGCTCACTGGTGCTGGCCAAGGTGGAAATTGCATCAGTTAAGCTGGCTGCCATTTCCTTGAAGCTGTCATACCGCTCTATAGATTCGCTGATAACGACACTGCCAATGACTTCGTTGCGATCGTTAAAGATTGGATTGGCTAATGCAACATACGGAATTCCCCGTACGGCTTTATCAATTTTATTAAAAAAACGCTTTTTTTCAGTGATGGCTTTATGTGTTGCGCTGCCAGCCCTAATGGCATCGCCTGCGATTACTTTTAGATCCAGGCTTTTGGCCGGTTTGTACAGCAAATATTTTTCGCAGTCGGCAACTGTTACTCCGTAATCAGCGGGAACAAAATCATTTAATCGCGCCATTACATAGAGGTATCGCTCTAAAATTTCCTGATCTTCGGTTTGCACGGATACTTCCTCCCTTGATGTTGGACAAAGAAACCGTGAGAAAGACTTGACCTTCTCACGGTTTCTTCTTCTTATTTGTTTTTACCAGAGCCCAAGAACTTTCCACCAGATTCCGCCGACGCCAATCCAGATTACCATGTTGACGACGGAGGCGCCAAACCCAAGTTTCCACCAGGTTCCTTGGTCTACATAACCGGCGCCGAAGTAGATCGGTGCTGTGCCTGTGGAATAGTGAGTCAAGCCGCCACAGAGGTTAGAAAGAAAAGCCAGGGAGAGGGCTGCGAGAAATGTTGGCGCCCCGGCAGCTACCGCTACGGCGACAAATGCCGGATACATGGCGGTAACATGGGCGGTCAGGCTGGCAAACCCATAATGGGCATACATGTAAACGATAAGCAAAATGGTCAGGGCTGGTACCCAAGCGATCCCGCTGATACTGGCGCTGACGGTTTTGGCGAACCAGGGGATGAAGCCTAGGGTGTTCAGGAAACCGGCCATGCCGACCAAGCCGCCCATCCACATCAAGGTATCCCAGGGACCCTTGTCGTCAAGAATGTCTTTCCAGGTCAGCACTTCAGTTATTAACATAACGCAAACGCCCATCAGAGCTACAAGTGTGGCGTTCAATTTTGTGAAGCTGGAGGTGGCCCAAAGAACCAATGCGCCAATAAACACTGCCAACACAATTTTCTCTTCTCGAGTCATTGGCCCGCGTTTATCCAGTTCACGGGTTGCCAGTTCCTTTGCCTCGGGAGTATGTTTGAGTTCAGGCGGGAAAATTTTGTACAGGAACAAAGGCATGACGATGAGAGCTACGACTCCGGGAACGGATGCGGCCAACGCCCAGAGGCCCCAACTGATGTCGATTTTCAGTACTTGCTTGGACAGCACTGCTATGAGCGGATTGGCGGCCATAGCAGTCATGAACATAGCTGAAGTAATGCAGTTGCATTGGAATTGAGTAACCATCAGATAAGCGCCAATTCGCCGGGAAGAGGCGCCGCCGGGTTCTGACTCAAAAGCCGAGCACAGACTCCGGACGATAGGGTACAGGACGCCGCCGCCGCGGGCGGTGTTGGAAGGGGTTGCCGGAGCCAAAATCAAGTCGCTGATGCACAGGACATAACCCAGTTTCAAGGTGCTGTCGCCAATTGAACGCATCAGCATGTACGCGATCCGACTGCCAAGGCCGGTTTTGATAAAACTTCGAGCGAATAGGAAAGCACAGACGATCAACCAAATTGTTGCGTCGGCAAAAGCAGACAGAGATTGGGGAACTGTCAAAGTGTTTGTTAAGGCGCAGACAGTGATGCCAATCAACGCCATGGCTCCCATTGGTAGTGGCTGGAGGATAACGCCGACAATGGTGGCGACGAAAATCGCCAATAGGTGCCAAGCTTGTGGCTTAAGTCCATCGGGAACAGGAATAAACCAAATAATAGCGCCGAGCACGGTTACGAAGAGAAAGGATTTCCATTTGCCCATCCGAGTCACTCCTTTTTACTGTTTAATTTAGACACTCGTAAAGTTTGGCTTTGGCGAGGTGACTGTTTACGGGGGCGTCAACTTTTTCAGCAACCAAGCTGACCACATCAATCAATTTCTCTCGTGATACGCCGGTAGTAATGTTCATGTCCCGTAGCATATTGACCATATCTTCGGTGGCGGTATTGCCTGCCGCTCCGGGAGCGAAAGGACAGCCGCCCAGTCCGGCGATGGAAGTTTCAAACGTTGTGATTCCTGCCATCAAGCCGGCCAGGGTGTTGGACAGGCCCATGCCGCGAGTATCGTGCAAGTGCAGAGCAAAGTCGGTGTCGGGGAACTGTTGACGCATATACGTCGACAACGCGTAGACCCGATCTGGTGTTGCCACGCCGATCGTATCGGCTAAGACGATTTTTCGAACCCCGAGTTGGTGGATTCTGGTTGCTAGGGCTCCGACTGCTTCCGGTTGAATCCATCCTTCGAACGGACAGGCAAAAGCCGTAGCGAGGTCTACCCGTACCGTCATTTCCGGCAGTGATTCAAGCATTTTTGCCAGATCGGCAATGGACTCATCGTGGGTTCGGTTGATATTAGCCCGGTTATGCGAGGCAGATACCGAGATAACACATGCCACCTCACGAATGCCTGCTTCCCATGCCGACTGCGCGCCTCTGAGATTGGGCACAAGGGCGCTGCCGTTGATCTGGCTGCCGTATTTGGCAAGGATTATGCGGCAGACATCCGCTGCATCGGCGAGTTGTGGGATAGCTTTGGGCGATACAAAGGAAGTAAGTTCAAAATTTTTGATTCCCGCAGCAATCAGATTTTCGATAATCGCAATTTTGTCCGCGGTGGGGATGAAGGTTTTCACGTTCTGAAACCCATCGCGTGGACCCACTTCGGCAATTGTTACACTGGTTGGTAATTGCTTGAACACCTTAAAGGACCCCTTCCTGCTTTAACGCGTCGATTTCTTCTTTGGTCATACCAAGCATCGAGGTGAGAATTTCTTCATTGTGTTCGCCCAGGGCCGGAGAGGGTGTGCGTATGCTCGATTTCGTTTCGGAAAACTTGATGTGAGTGCCGGTGAGTTTAATCGGGCCGGCTTTAGGATGAACCGTATCGACGAACATTTCACGAGCGCCGCCAATGTGGGGATCGGCTACAACTTGGTCGATATTATAGATCGGAGCGGCCGGAATACCCACGGCCAGCAGTTCTTCAACAATTTCTGCAACAGTCTTGGTCTTGGTCCATTCTTCCACAAGTTGCTTAACTGCAACATGATTTTTTACACGATCCCGCGTCCGGGCGTAGTCTGGATGCTCCACCAGTTCAGGATGACCAATGTGCTTGGCGAACAAAGCCCACAGTTTGTCGTTGCCGCCGCCGATGATAACCAGATCGTCTTTTGCCTGGAAGGAATCATAGGGGTAGACGGATTCATACCGGTTGCCGATTCGTTGGGGCAAGCGTTTTTCCACCAGATAAATCATGTTGATAATTTCCAGGCTGGCAACTGCCGAATCGACTAACGCAACATCGACAACCTGGCCGCGTCCTGTATGGGATCGATTGTAAATCGCTGACAGAATGCCGATGGTGACGGACAAACCACCCAATACGTCTCCCATAGCGGTACCGGAACGGGTAGGAGCGCCGCCGGGCCAACCAGTGGTGCTCATGAGGCCGCTCATTGCCTGACTGATGATGTCGTAACCAGGACGTTTGGTATAGGGACCGTATTGGCCAAATCCGGAAACGGCCGCATATATAATGCCAGGATTAATTTCGCTAAGGACTTCATAGCCAAGACCGAGCTTGGCCATCGTGCCGGGACGATAGTTTTCCAGCACTACATCGGCTTTTTTTACAAGATCTTTAAAAATCTGTTTGCCTTTTGCCGACTTTAGGTTCAGGCTCATTCCTTTTTTGTTGCGGTTCAGGTTCATGT
>DATMYT010000496.1:0-3469 GCA_035560855.1 Negativicutes bacterium
ATTGTAACGGATAAATATTATCCGTAAAAGAACGGAGGGAAAATTATGAAGAAAATTGCTGTGGGAGATATGGCTCCGGATTTTGTACTGAAGGACAACCGGGTTCAGGATATTCGACTGTCGGATTATCGCGGGAAGAAAGTGCTGTTGGCGTGGCATCCGCTGGCGTGGACCGGCGTATGCGCCAACCAGATGAAAGCGCTTGAAGACAATCTGCCGGAGTTTGAAAAATATAACACCGTACCTCTGGGAATGAGCATTGACTCCTATCCGAGCAAAAATGCCTGGGCCAAAGAACTGGGCATTGCCAATGTCAAGCTGCTCGCGGATTTCTGGCCGCATGGCAAGGTGGCGCAGGATTATGGCCTGTTCCTCGAAGATAAAGGGTTTTCCGAGCGGGCCAACGTTCTCATTGATGAGACGGGTAAAGTGATCTGGGTGAAAACCTATGACATCCCCGAACTGCCGGATATCGAAGAAATTCTGAGCAAAGTTCGCGGCGAAAAATAAAAAATCCAGCGTAAACAAAAAAGGGTAGTGCTGAAATGCAAAGTTTCAGCACTACCCTTTTTGTTAAACATGCTTCAGTTGGGGTAGTTGTTTGCAGATACGGGCCTTGAATTATCCCAAGCCATGATAAAGATTGTAATGCCAAAAAGGAAGGAGCCCAGGCCGTAGAGCCAGAAGTTTTTGCCCAGTTGTTTGCCTAAGGTGCCATAGAGGTAGACGATGACGCCCAGATTAAGCAGCGGAATGAAAAGTCCGAGAACCCACCACGCCGAAATTTGAGCGCACCTACATATCAGGACTAAGTTGTAGAAGGGTATGAAGTATTGCACTGTTGACCCAATATTGAATTTGGCGCCAATTTTGGACATTGCATAGGAAGAAATAAGATAAAAGAGCAGGGATGGGATCATACTCATGTGTTTTCCTCCAAACGGTGTTTATTATTTGGTCTTCATCTTACTACATCCTTTGTCACGGCGAATACTATCCGAAAGAATAGTATTTAAGGATAGTCTTTTCCCAAGGCGAAAGAAGGGGTTCTTGAAAGTCAGCTGATACAAAGCTAGCCGCTTCAGACAGATTTTGCTGATACCATGCGGCTTGTTGCAAATGAATTAATTTCGATGTAAACTAAAAAATTGTTGAAGACCTGCAGTCGAATGAGCGTGTTGGCAGGTCGAAAATGTTTTGCCTCAAGAAGACAGATAAAAGGCTGCGCATCATGAACAAAAATCAAAGAACTGAACCCGTAATTGCAGAACAGTCCGAGGACCTGATCATGAATCATCCGTTGGTGATGTTAGTTGTGAATCCGGAAAATGGACAGATTTTGTATGCAAATTCTGCAGCCGCTCTTTTCTATGGATGGAAAGCGGAACAACTGCAAAAAATGAAAATGACGCAGCTCAATTTATTGACTGATGAATCGTTGCGGGCAAAAATTGAACTTGTTAAGAAGCATCAGTGCAGTTTCTTTATATTTCAGCACAGATTGGCTGATGGGCAAATTCGCGACGTTGAAGTGCATATTGTGCCAATCAAATGGAAGCAGCGCACTGCGATGTATTCCATAATTATCGATATAACGGATCGAAAACAAGCGGAAGAAGCACAGTGGCGGTGCGCCGAAGCACAAAATGTGTTGAGGAAAATCGCCGACATCGCCGCTCGTCTTCCACTCATGGAGCTATACCGGGCGGTCCATTATCAGATCGGACGGCTTCTGCCATCGACAAATATTCAAATATACTTGGCGGATCAAGCTACGGGGCAACTTATATCTCCATATTTGGTAGATGAAACAGGGAGGCTTCCCAAGCAAAGAAAGATTGGCAAATTTTTGCCGGAATACGTCATGCGTCAGCGGCGTACCATACATGTAACGGCGGAGGATTATGAACGGCTGAAAAAGTCCGGCGAGGTTGACTTCCGTCTGGTTCCATTCAAGGAATGGCTGGGAGCTCCGTTGATTGATGGAACTGGCAATGTTTTCGGGATCATCATCCTGCTTACACTATCAGAAGAGCGGTCCTTCCAAATTGAAGATGTAAATTTTTTTTCTATTGTCGCTGCGCAGCTCGCATTGGCAATTGGTCGCAAACAGTCGGAAGAGGCGCTACGAGCGAGTGAAGAACGGTTTCACCAGTTTGTCCAGTACCTCCCTGTTCCACTTGTGTATGGCAATCGCAATAAAAAGAGTATCGAGTATGTCAATGAGCAATTTGTTCAAACCTTCGGGTACACATTGGACGAAGTGCCGACGACGTCAAAGTGGTGGAAATTGGCTTATCCTAATGAAAAATCTCGCAGCGCACGGATAGATTTTTGGAGAAATTCGATTGCTTTGGCCCAAAAATGCAAAACGAATATTGAACCGACCGAAGTCGAAATCACTTGTAAAAATGGCAAAATTCGTCCATGTATGGTCACGGGAACAATGGTGGACGACGGTTTTTTGGTGACCTTTACGGATATTACAGAGCGACGGCGTGATGAACGATTACTAATGGCATCATACGAACGGAAAAGAAAAAATGATCTTTTAAACGACTTGATCCATCACGACGCACCTTCACCCCAAGTCTTATCTGCTTGTGAGCGCATGTTGGGAAATCGCGTGAAATATCATTTTAATTGCTATTTAGTCGTTATGAACGCCTACAAAGAAAAACTTCGGAAATACTGGTTGAATCGGCGCGATGTTTATCAACCGCTGTTGGATTCCATCGTGGATGTACTGGAAGACGACAAAACAATTGCTTGGGAAAGTGCCGATGGGTTGGTAATACTCCGTTTTGGCGATGATCCGGCACACAGGGGAAAAGCTCAACAGTTCAAAGAGGCTGAAGAAATAATTCACGCGATATTGCGCCATGAGCCGGAAATTGATGTGTCCATTGGCATTGCCGAAAGGGTAAGAAGTCTGTCTGAAATAGGAAGTTGCTATCGGCAGGCGTTTGTTTCCGTCCATAGCGGCAGGAAACTTTGGCCGCAGCGCAAAATTTTTCATTATCATGACATCGGTCTCTTGCAGCTGCTACCTTATGTCAATGATACAAAGCAATTGGAGTACTATATCGAGCGGATATTAGGCCCTGTGCTGCAATATGATAAGAATAAAAAAGTGAAACTGCTGCCAACGCTTGAGTGTATCATGTTGAGCGACAACTTAAAGAGTGCAGCTGGCATGCTGTCGATTCATTACAAGACGTTACTGTTCCGTAAACGGCAGTTGGAACAAATTTTGGGAGTTGATCTCGATGATATGGATGCTCGCATTACGGTAGGCACTGCTATTAAGATGCTGAAGCTGGGTGTGGGAAAAGAAGAATAAGGATTGACCACTCATTGCGTTTGGCCGCTTTTTATCCTTTAGGGAACGAAAAGCGGCTTTTTCATGCGAAAAAACGGGATAAAAATGCAAATGATAACAACTTGCATTTGGTGTAATATTAAATAT
>DATMYT010000497.1:0-2257 GCA_035560855.1 Negativicutes bacterium
CGAGAGAACGTGCTGGTTCGCATCGCAGGAGTACACGTATACAGAAAAACAATACAATACATTGGGGCGGTTATTCAGGGTCATTTTGCCATGAAAGAAACGTTGTCCGTGAGCGAACTTCGGGACTTATTACATACTTCACGACGGATGGCGGTCCCCTTGATCGAATATTTAGATTCGCATAATTATACAAAGCGTAGTGGGGATGTTCGCCTGGCTGGGCCTAACCTAAGAAACTTATCAGAATAAACTGCATTTAAATATACATGTTGACAGCATAAGCTTACGTTCTTATAATTGACCTTGACACAATTCGTGTGTCGCGAAAACACAAACGTGTCAAGGGAGTGTGCCTAGGGTTCCGCGCAACGATGCGGTCAGGACCGAGCGGCACAGCGCGCAAGCGTACACCGTGAGTATAAAAAACTCTGCGGAAGGTCCCGGAAACCCCGGCCTTTGCAGAGTTTTTTTGTTTGCCAAAGCGCCTGGGAAAACTGGCCCAAATAGCAAGTAAGGGAAGGGGTGATTCACACATGTGCAGAATCGGTGCCATTAAAAGTGCGAATCCGGTACACGCATCTGCGGCATTATCCTTGATGCTGCCGCAGCAGGAAGGCCATGATAACTCCGGATTTGCCATGGTGATGCAAGACCTTGAAGGCGTTTTCGGCCCATATAAGGACAAACCGTTATTGTCGGTGGCATGTACGCAAAAAGGCGCCAAGATTGTTCAGGATTATATGGACAAAAGCGGCTTTCGCAGCGTACATGAATGGATTCCTCAAGTTAACAACAAACCAGGGTTGGATATCAAGGCCATGCCGTATTACATTTTTACAGGCTATGACTATCCAGACTATCTGGCGACAGCTAGCCAAGAAAACAAGGAAGAGCTTCTTCTGAATACACGGCTGGCATTAAGATCGCTTTTGGAAAAAGAGGATAACGGCTATGTGTTCTCTTTTTGGCCTGACGTTCTTACTCTGAAAGAGATCGGAGATCCAAGGGACATTGCTACTTACTTTGGTCTTTGGGACGATAGGGGTGAACTGATGGCTCGCAATATCGTTGTGCAGTGCAGACAGAATACTAACTATGAGATCGTCAGATATGCGGCGCATCCTTTTTTTCTGCAAGGGTATACGTTGTGCGCTAATGGTGAAAATACTTTTTATACAAAGAACAAAGAATACCAAAAGTCGCTACATCGAGGATATATCGGGTTTGAGTCAGACTCCCAAAATTTTCTGTACACGTTGCATTATGTGCTTCATGAATTAAAATGGCCACTCAAGTACTATAAACATGTGATTACGCCACTGCCTTTTGAAGAAGTGGAGCAACGTCCAGATCGCAATGAACTAAGAGCTATCCGACAGACATTGGGCCATCTGGAAATCAATGGGCCAAACACCGTTATTGCTATGTTGCCGGATGGTAGCATTATGACTTGCTGTGACTCCAAAAAACTTCGCCCTGTTGTTGTCGGAGGAACAAAGGACATGATGGCAATCTCTTCAGAAGTGTGTGGGCTCAATGTTATATTGCCAGAACGGGACGAAACTAAAGATATATATCCGAATGAGCGCGAAATTGTTATGATTACGCCCGGCATGGAGGTGCAACGATGGAAACAGTAAAAACACAAGATATAACCTTCAATGATCTGCCGTGGAAAATCAGCTATACGCCGGAACGCTGCACGATGTGCGGCAGTTGCGTTGCAGCCTGTACGTTCAGCGCTATCGAGGCGAGGATCGAGCGGCGCTCCATGACGGTTTCCACTGGACACCAGCCTGAACCGACCCAGCGACATACCGCCGTACCCGTGATTCGGCAAAAAAATTCGTTGGCTAATGCTTGTGTCGGATGCGGAATGTGTGAAAAAGTTTGCCCGAATAACGCAATTCGCCCTTTTCGCAATGAGGACTCCCGAATGAATGTAGTGGGACGAGCTGGCGGGAGCCCGATTAAACGTGGTGGCCGCACAAACCTAAATGCCGACAGAGTCCTTGATAAGATTATTGTGGGCCGCATTTCTCAAATGACAGATCCATCACTTGATTCAGAACGTCACACTTTTGACGTTCTGGCGCCTTTTGGTCGGGTGCTGTTGCCGCACGAGTTACCATTTTCAGTGGAGAATGGTGAAATCCATATGCAAGGGTGGGTTCCACCTGTAAATTGGATTTATCCATTGATTTTCAGCGATATGTCCATTGGCGCGCTGTCAACTCGCGCGTGGGAAGCTCTTTCG
>DATMYT010000498.1:0-2351 GCA_035560855.1 Negativicutes bacterium
ATTTTAATACCAGAAGGTGAGATATTTGATCGTTTTTGTCTAAAACAGAGAATATTCCTTGATCGAATTTATAACGCACTTCTAAAACTGAATAATAAGGAGTGAGTAAAAATGTCCTTTACTTATACAAACGACCCGAAAGTAGCTGACGAGCAAACACCAAATAAAAATGTGCACATTAAGGATTTGCAAGCTAATTATAAAACGGTGGAAAGTTCAGTAAGTTTTTCGCCAACTTACAGTGTAACTTTTGGTGACACAACACTAACTGCTGAACAGACTAAACCCGCAATCTCACGGATTACTGAATTGCGGTCAGCAGTTAATACCTTGGAAGCCAAATTCAGCGGCAATTGTAACTGCAATAATTGTTGCCAGACTCAATGTGCATGCCAGTCGCAATGTACTTGCCAATCGCAATGTAAAAATTGTAATTGCTTTTGCTCTAGCTGCTTCCCGCCGGGAACTAAAGTGCTAATGGCTGACTACGCCTGGAAGAATATCGAGGACGTTAAGGCCGGGGAATACGTCATCGGCATCGAAAACGAACCGCTGCTGGTACGTGCCTCGGTGGGCCTGCGACTTGGCCCCTGGCAACATATGATGGAATTTCCGGATAAGTCCCTGGTCTTTTCTAGCGAACACGCTTTTTGGATAAAAGGGAAAGACGAAAAACAATGGTGGGGTTCTAATGATATTCATCACTGGCTGCGCGAGGAACGGGAACTTGGAGATTACTGGTTACGGGAAGAAGAAGAGTTAACAAGTAAACTACCTGATGAAATGCATGTTAACTTCGGTATCTTGGAACCGATGCCGATTATTCTTACCGGCCATGAGTTCTACGCTCATATCGACGGCTGGAAACAGCATGACCCGATTACAATTCGGGACCGGATGTATTCTGACGATTATATCCTGCGCCACTTAATCACCGAAAAGAGCCACACTTACATCGCCAACGGCTATGTTGTATCCGGGAATATCTCGGACACCAATGGCGAGTATGACCATACCAAGACCGACTGGAAAGGCCTGGTGAGAAAGCATGGGTAATATTTTTAGCTACGGTGGCTGTTTTCCTACCGGCACAAAGATTCTAATGTCCGATTATAGCTCCAAGAATATCGAATCCCTGACTACTGCCGATTCAGTAATAGGTATAGAAAAAAGCCCCTTGAAGGTTCTAGCGGTCTATCCGCTATACCTGGGGTCATATCAAGGGCTGTGGAAATTTCCCGACGATTCGCTGATGTTTTCGAGCGACCATGCTTTTTGGGTGCGCAAGAACGGCGAGGATTGGTGGGGTACTCACGACATTCATCACTGGCTGCGCGGCGAAGAACTATTGGACCCCTACGTTGACATTCAATCCGGCCTGAAGGTTAACTTCGGAAAGCTGTCGAAAAAGCCGCTTATCTTAACAGGCGGTGAGCAATTTGCCCACATTTCCGGGTGGGTTACGCAATCGCCGGTCATGGCCAGAGATCAATTATATCAAGATAACTATATCGTGTGGATGGTTGTTACCGAGGGCAGTCATACCATGATAGCCAATGGCTACGTGGTTTCCGCTTTGGTTTCCGATACTAACGGCGAGTACGATTTTTCCGCCATTAAGTGGGATGGGCTGGTGATTCCCAGTGGCAGCTAATGGGACCGTTACTCAAACCGCTTGGACTGATGCGACTTTAACCCCTTTGCAGTCTAAGCCGCGAGCAGTGTATATTACTGAACTTCGGACGGCGGTTGATAAGCTTCAATCTTTGGCGCCGAATGTAACTAACTGCGGATTCACTAATTACTGTCAGTCTTGCCAAGCCTGTCAAAGCTGTCAAAGCTGCCAAAGTTCCAAGTGTTATTACTGGTGAGGAGGTAATCAATATGTATAAGCTGGTCAAGAAAACAGACGGTACGATTATTGCAACAAGTGAAGCACCTTTCAATATGGAGTCCGTTAGCAGCTTAACAACCGCAACCTATGCGGCGAGCGACGTGGAGTGGCAAAAAATTGATGAAGCATCCGCTGCGGTTGCAAAGGCAACAATATTAGCGCAGATCGTTGGTCTTGAAACTACTCAGCACCGAGCAGTACGGGAATACATTCTAGCCGAAACCGATAATGATCGATCCATTGCCAAAGAACGTATACTTACAATTGAATCGAAAGTCAAATCATTGCGTGAGCAATACAACTCTATTGCGTAAACAATAAAGAGCCGCGAGGCTCTATTTCTTTTGAAGGTGATAACATGACGCTGAAAGAATACGCCGGCCGTTATTATCGAGAAGTCGGTACAAAAGTTAATTTTGCCCATTCGAAGCTGATGTTTTTTAATCCTGCCAAGGGG
>DATMYT010000499.1:0-2702 GCA_035560855.1 Negativicutes bacterium
TTTAGGGCGTTGTGCAACAGCAACACTTGCTTGCGCCAACACGAATCGAGCGATTTTTTTGCGCTAGGCATCTAATATTTCGACTTTATTCAATGATCATTCTGAATCAACACCGTTGCCATTTTTTCAAACATTAAGCTACTCCAGCGTTCAAGCCGAACCAGCGTTTGCAGGGGATTAACGTTTCGTTCCTCCTGCAGATCATCCCACATCAAATAGGCTGTCAATACCGCTTTTGCATCTGATTCAGTCAGCCTATCCATCATGTTTTTTCTTGTAGCTACATACTCTCCATACTTCAGCAGATACCATCCCTGAAGCACAAAAAAAGTTGCTTTATAAAAATCCCTAAGTCCATTCGCTGACGTAACAAGACAACTATCATAAACCATGCAATGTCTCACTGCATGGCTTATGGTAGAGAGACCCACCATAGCATTCTCAAAAATATCACGCCGGGAAACCGCCCCTAACACATCCGGCACACTTCCATGCAGTACAATGCAGCCATAGTGAAATGCCATCAGATCGTATCTGGGCCAAAGATCCATCTCATTAAGCCCGCCCAGAAAACCGCAAGCCAGTTGATTGTCCGGCATTTCCGCAACAAGAGACCGATATAGAATAATATCCTCAAGCATAACTTTATCCAAAACAACATTTACATCAATATCACTCTGACCGTTAGCATCATTACGGGCCCAGCTTCCTACATTCACCACCAACAGCAGTCTCTGCCCAAAAGCATCCTGTAGTTTTCGCAACAGAAGTTTCAACCACTGATCGACATATTCCTTATCCACCATATTTTTCACCAGTCAAGCCCTCCCAAAACATATTCAACTGCAAATCCATTACTATGATATCTTATATTTTTTGCTATAGTATCCGCCCTACGCTTTTATCATCGCCAGTAACTTGAAATATTCTTTTTCCAATCGTTCAACTGAATCCGGGTCCTTGGTCATGGACAATTTGCTCAAAACTTCCGACAATCGGTATTCAAGAACCATTTTACTATCGCTACCCACATTTTTCGTTTGTTCTTTCTGCGCAGTAAGATATTGACTGTAATTGCCGTGAAAACATTGGAGTTTCCCAGACTCGATACGTATCAGATTCGTTGCTACCTTGTCGATAAATTGTCGATCATGGGAAACAAACAACAGGGTCCCCTGATAATCAGCCAATACAGCTTCCAGTGCCTCCAGCGAAGGCAAATCAAGAAAATTTGTCGGCTCATCCAAAAATAAGACATTAAACGCGCCTGCAGTTAGCTTAGCCAGACTCACTCGCGTTCTTTCACCGCCGCTTAGCACACTTACCGGTTTAAATATGTCTTCGCGACGAAACAGCAATCGAGCCAATAAAAGGCGAACTTTGCCTTCTTCATTAGTGCTGGAAGCCATCACGTTGTCCAGAATAGAGCGGTTTACGTCCAGATTGTCAAAGTCCTGAGCAAAATAGCCAATTCGTGCCTTGGGTGACACACGACATTGTCCGTCCCGTGTGAGAATCATCTTTAATAGAGTAGTTTTGCCACAACCATTGGGTCCAACAATTGCCGCTTTTTGTCCGCGCAGAAGCTGAAAATCAGCATCCTGGAATATTACCCTCGCTCCAAAGCATTTGTTCAGCCTCTCGCATCGAACAACTTCTTTGCCATGGAAGTCGTCGGCATTGACCAAGTCGAACGTCACTGGACGGCTATCTTGCGGCTTTTCTTTCACAGTTAATTTTTCCAGTCTGGACTTCATTGCTTTGACGGCCTTGTCAAGATTTTTTTTTGCTTTTTGGTCGCCCATTTTATGCAGTCGGGCTTCGGAGTTTCCCATGCGCTTAGGGGCTTTCCGCGTTGAATCGGATCGGCCCGTGCGGTCAGTAATAGCAGCGCTCAGTTCCTGCTTGTCACGAACATAGTTCTCATATTCTCGCTCCTGCTGCGCTCTTTCCACTCTTTTTTGCGCCAAAAACTGACTATAATTGCCGGGATAAATTTGCACTTCACTATTTTCAATTTCCCAGATCACGTTGCACACAACATCCAGCAGTTGTCGGTCATGCGATACTACAACCAGGGCGCCGGGAAACTCATGCAGTTTGGTCTGAATCAATTCCGCGCCTTCAATATCCAGGTTCGATGAAGGTTCATCAGCCAAAAGCAATTCAGCATGTTTGCTCAAAGCAACCGCGATTTTAAAGCGAGTCTTCTCGCCACCGCTCATAAGCTCCTTATCGTTGCAATCAACAGTTAGTTCTCGTGCAATAGATGAATCAATGATCTGATCTGATCCGACAGCGCAGTCTATCTGTGGAATGAAAGAAACTGTACTGCATCTTTTTATCTGCCCTTCATCCGGTTGTACCGTTCCCGCCATAAGACCGAGTAATGTTGATTTTCCCGCTCCATTGCGTCCAATTAATCCAATTTTATCACCCGTATGGATTTTGAGATTATCCAGCCTTAACAGGCAGCGCTCCCCTACATATTTAACAATGTGGTTTAATTCCATCAACAAAAAAATCCCCTCCTATTACAGAGAGGAAAGGTGTACAGACAAATACGCATAAAAAAACATGCGTCCATACCCAATCCTCTTTAGAATCAAAAAAGAATACGCCAACAACGCCGCTGATTTCGCGGACATTACAAGTGCATTCCGTTCGATTGACTAAAAAGAATTAATTGCGCATGTCAGTCG
>DATMYT010000500.1:0-29464 GCA_035560855.1 Negativicutes bacterium
CAAGCCAAGGCGGAAGCCGCAGGACTCAAGGTTGCTCCTGTCGCAGAAGCGGCTGCCTGGGCCGATATCGTCATGATTCTTATTCCTGATGAAAAACAGGCCGCGATCTATCGCGAACATATCGCTCCCAACCTCAAGTCCGGCGCGGCATTGGCCTTCGCTCACGGTTTCAATATTCACTTCGGACAGATTCAGCCCCCAGCGGATATCGACGTGTTCATGGTCGCGCCAAAAGGACCGGGACATCTGGTACGGCGTCAGTTTACCGAAGGCGCCGGCGTTCCCTGTCTGCTCGCTGTCCATCAGGACAGCACCGGTATGGCGCGGGAAATAGGGTTGGCCTATGCGCGGGGCATCGGCGGCACAAGAGCCGGGGTGTTGGCTACCACGTTCAAGGAAGAAACTGAAACCGACCTGTTTGGCGAGCAGGCTATTCTGTGCGGCGGAGTCACCGCCCTCATCAGTGCTGGTTTTGAAACGTTAGTTGAAGCAGGCTATCAACCGGAATCCGCTTATTTCGAATGCATGCACGAAATGAAACTGATCGTTGATTTGATGTATGAAGGCGGTATGGCAGGCATGCGCTACTCCATCAGCGACACGGCGGAGTTTGGCGACTATGTAAGCGGCCCCCGCATCATCACCGACGAGACTCGTGCGGAAATGAAAAAAATTCTGACCGAGATTCAAAACGGGACTTTCGCCAGGACCTGGATTCTGGAGAATCAAGCCAATCGTCCCATGTTCAATGCCATGCGTCGCAAGGGCGCTGAGCACCCGATCGAAGCAGTCGGCAAAGAACTTCGGGGAATGATGCCCTGGTTGAAAAAGTAATCATGAAAATCACGGGAAGTCGCGTCATCATCGAATGCCTGCTGGAGCAAAACGTGGATACAGTCTTCGGTTACCCCGGCGGAGCTATCCTGCCGCTGTATGACGCCATGCACGATGCTCCGCTCCGTCACATCATGACGGTTCATGAGCAGGGCGCCGCGCATGCGGCCGATGGATACGCCCGTGCTTCCGGCAAGGTCGGCGTCTGTATCGCCACCTCCGGCCCCGGCGCGACGAACCTGGTCACCGGACTTGCTACCGCCTATATGGACTCCGTTCCGATAGTGGCCATCACCGGTCAGGTCGGCACATCCTTTCTTGGCCGCGATGCGTTTCAGGGAGTTGATGTCACAGGCATCACCATGCCAATCACCAAGCACAACTACCTGGTGCAGGATGTATCAGAACTTGCAGATATCCTGCGGGAAGCCTTCATGGTAGCGCGTGAAGGCCGTCCCGGCCCGATACTGATTGATATTCCCCGGAATGTTCTCACAGATGAATGCGATTTTCAGCCCGCACAAACGATGCAACAAACACTATTGCCCCTTATACCCGCTGACATCACGGAATCTTCCATCGATAACGCCTTGACTTTGTTGTTGGCTGCAAAGCGTCCGGTCATGATCGTCGGTGGTGGCACTAAATCTGGCGATGCCCATGCCGAATCCATTCTCCTTGCCAAAACCATGAGACTTCCTGTCGTCAGCACCTTAATGGGCCTTGGAATATTTCCTACCGCCAATCCCCTTTTTTTAGGTCTGACCGGAATTCATGGCCACCGAATCGCCAATTGTACGATAACCGGCGCCGATCTCATTCTGGCGGTGGGAACCCGCTTCAGCGACCGGGTAACCGGTGACAGGATTTTGTATGCCGCCGATAAAATCATCATTCAACTGGATGTTGATGCATCGGAGATCGGGCGCAATCTTGCCGTGGATGTCGAACTCGTCGGCAATCTACGTTTTTTGTTGTCGGAAATGATCAAACGCTTGAACAACAGGCCCCGACCCGATTTTACGGAATGGTGGAACCATATCAATACCTTGCGACATAGTGATCCGTTGTGCCTTGACACTGACTCCCTGAATCCGCAATGGATCATGCGCCATATGTCTGACGCCGTTGCCACTCACCCAGTTGTCTGGGTCACCGATGTGGGGCAACACCAAATGTGGGCCGCCCAACATCTTGATTTGTATGATTCCCGCTCCTGGATCACTTCAGGCGGCATGGGCACGATGGGGTTTGGGCTGCCGGCTGCCATGGGCGCACAATTCGCCCGTCCGGGCAGTAGAGTGATAGCGGTCTGTGGTGATGGCGGCTTCAAAATGACCGGCATGGAACTTTATACCATTGCAACCCACAACATTCCCGTGATCTGCGTCATTATCGATAATCATTCGCTTGGCATGGTCCGTCAATTGCAAACAGTCTTCTGTGAAAGTCGTTACACCTCCGTCAAACTTCCGGCCTTCGATTTTGTCGGCTTTGCCCGTGTCTGTGGTGTCCGTAGCCTAAAAGCCGAAAATCCCGGCGAATTTGCCGCGGCTTTTGCCGAGGCACTGAGTCACAAAGGCCCTACTGTAATTGTCGCCGATATTTCTCCTCAACAAGTAGTTGACCCCATGGTCAAACCAGGCCAGTCCATTGACCAGTTTGTCAACTTTGGTTAAGTAAAAACCGCACCTCGTCGGTGCGGTTTTTACTTAACCAATTAAACGTTGATTCAGGCAATAACCCAATCCATGATCTCCTGATCTTTGAACACTTTTACAATTGTTCGGCTCGGATTTTTTTCCAAATCCAGCCCTTCTTTTCCTTTAACGTGTTTTTCCCAAGCATTCTTTAGCAAACGGATTCTGGGCCGTGCTGGGTTATGAACGTTGATAGCGTCCACCTCTCCCGTTTCTTTCGTATCCAATTGAACCAGAGTCCCCTGAGGATACAAAGCCACCTGGGAGATCAAGAGAGGCGCAATCTCCGGATCCAGAAACCGGCCGGATAACGCATGGAGAATACTAGCAGCCTCATGGGGCAAATAGTAATGGCGGAAAGGCCGATCAGATATCAGGGCGTCGAACATATCCGCAACACCTGCAATGCGTGCATATTCATGGATCTCCATCCCGCTGATCCCCCGGGGATAGCCCTTGCCGTCAAAGCTCTCATGATGTTGGTAGGCGACATGCATCGAGGTTGCCGGTAACCCGCGAAGTTTTTTGCGCAAGCCATCAAATCCAATTTCCGAATGTTTCTTGACTTTCTCCATTTCTTCTGGCGTCAACTTATCAGTCTTGCGCAGAATATCCGGTGAAACCATCATTTCCCCGATATCCATTACCAAAGCCCCAATTGCCAGTTCCTGAAGTTTCGAGGGTGTATACTCCTTCTTTAGCCCAATCAAGATTGACAGAACCGCCACATTCACGACATGGGCCGACAGATAGTCGTCCGCCGTTCGCAAATCCACACATTGAAATAACTGCCCCCGGTTGACAATCACCTCATTCACCAGACGTGAAGCTACATCTCGAATGGGTGAGTCGTTCATTTCACTTTTGACTTTAAAATCTTCATAAACCTGTCGGATGATCTTCACGGCCTCCGCATGAAATGCGGTGCTAAGCAACCCATCCGGTGGACGTGCCCCGGTAAAAGACGGCAAATCAACATATGCCGAGCCAAACCCACTGTCTTGAAGCGCTTTTATATGAGATTCCTGGAAAGGCCTTCCCGCACGAATCAGTACCCGATCACCGGAATCCACCACATCCACAGCAGACACCATCTCCGGGCGCAGGCATGCGATAGCCAATCTTTGCATCAACGCCACCCTATTTCTTGAAAATTCAAACTAGCTCCATATAGTTTACCATATGTCCGCCATATTATTGCAGACATCCCTGCAAAAACTTTTCCATCGCTTCATAAAATTCAAAGCGATTTTCCTCATTGTGGAACCCATGACCTTCATTTTCCTTGACCATGTATTCTACTTTAATCCCGCGAGCTTCCAATGCAGCCACCATCTGATCCGACTCCGCCTTGTTCACGCGGGGATCACGGGCGCCTTGTGCAATAAACAATGGCGCTTTTATTTTGTCTGCATGAAATACAGGTGAAATTGCCTTCAACAACTCCTCATCCTTTTCCGGATGTCCGACTTTCTCATAAAACTCCGCCATCAACGGTTTCCAATAGGGTGGAATGGTTTTTAGCAGAGTGAAAATATTGGACACGCCGACATAATCAACGCCGCAGGCATAGACATCAGGCGTGAACGCCAATCCGGCCAGAACAGCATAACCGCCGTAACTGGCACCGTAGATCGCGACCTTCTTGGGGTCGGCGATTCCTTGTTTCACCAGCCATTCCACTCCATCGGTGATATCGTTCTGCATTGTGTTGCCCCATTGTTTGAATCCGGCTTCCCAGAAGGCACGTCCATAACCGGTCGATCCCCGATAGTTCATCTGTAATACGGCAAACCCACGGTTGGCCAAGAGTTGAACTTCTGAATTAAAACCCCAGTTATCGCGTACCCAGGGTCCACCGTGCGGGTTAACGACGACCGGCAGATTTTTGGCTTCTTTGCCCTTCGGCAACGTCAAATAGCCGTGAATAGTCAGTCCATCCCGACTTTTGTAAGTAATCGGCTGCATATCAACCATGTCTTTTTCATTCAGCCAGGGAGACAACTCACTCCACTTCGTCAACTTCCCGGACTTCCACTCAAACAAGTAGTAGGCGCCACGGGACTTGTCACTGTAAGTGCGGACAACAAACTTTTCTTCCGCCTTGTCAATGGAAGTAATAGCCACTTCATAGCCCGGCAGTTGTTTTTCCAATGTTTCATAGATTTTACGAATCTTGTCGTCAAAGAACTGCCGCCGACTCTTATCCGTAGTATAGCCGACACTGGTCAGAACCTTGCGTGCCCGAGACCATCCGGCGCCACCCACATCTACTTCAGGATGCGAATACAGTACTTTGATTTCCTTGCCATCGGTCGGATTGATCAGCACCAGCGCCTTACGATCACGCCCAAGATTGGAAGTTGCATACAAAGATCGATTGTCAGCCGAGAAAAAATACGGTGATACCTGATCCTTGAACCCGGTCGTAATAATTGGGCGAAACTCCTGCTCCTCCGTCTCACGGTATAGAACAATATTAAGATTATTCTCCGCCTCTTTAGCCATCGCTACGCGAACTTTTCCTTCGTGGTCCGTCAGATAGCCTACAAAGTTTCCGGGGTTTTCAGCCACCATCGACATTTCTCCGGTCGTGACATTGAGCCGGTAAACGTCGAATACATCTGGTCGACGCTGATTCATCTCAATCAGGATCTCGTTTTCCACATCTTCAAGATCATCCGCCACACCGGCCCGTACACCGGGAAACGGCGTTAAATCCCGGGTTTGTCCCGTCGTCAAATTTACGGCGTACAGATGGTAGTTCTCGTCCCCACCGTCATCCTTCAGATAAACCAAAGTATTAGCGTTCTTCCAGAAATATCCTCCGATATCACGATCCCGGATATCCGTCACCTGACGAGGCTTATCCTCCCCGACTTTTTGCACGAATAAATTGAGCCGCTGTTCCACCGGTGCCAAAAAAGCTACCTGTGAACCGTCCGGCGACAGCTCCAAAGCCGCGATCTCCGGATTGCGAAAAAAATCACGTAGCGGCACAATAGGCGCTGCCTCACCGGCTGCCATCCCGCCAACAGAACCACAAATCATCAAAATTAAAACCCACCTTCGCCAATTCATTGCGTCATAACCTCCATTTTCCCGGCCCTCTTGGGGCGTAAATTAGTGCGTCTGGCCATCCCCCACTACAACATCGGTTACGTGGGTAATCGCAGCGGAAAGAGCTACTTCCAGCCCTTTCACAATTGTCTCTACTGCCATGCTAGGTTGTGCTCCAATTCGAGCTGCCTGTTCCGGCAGATACGGGATATGCACGAAGCCGCCCCGTATTTTTCCGCCGGACTGCGCCAACTGATGCATCAATCCGTAGAAAAGATGGTTACAGACAAATGTTCCGGCTGAATTTGAAACAGAAGCAGGGATTCCGGCTGCCCGCATGGCCACCACCATAGCCTTTATCGGCAAAGTGCTCCAGTATGCAGCCGGCGCTCCGCCAACGATTGGCTCGTCAACCGGCTGGAATCCACCATTATCCGGTATACGAAAATCATCCACATTAATCGCAACTCGCTCGGGCGTGATCTCGAGGCGTCCGCCAGCCTGGCCTACTGCCAGTACAAGCGGCGGCTCGGTATCCCTAATATGCTTCGCTATCGCTTCGATTGACTCAAAGCGTGTCACTGGCAGTTCCCGCGTCACGATCCGACATCCGCCGATAACGCGCCCCTCCAGCAGTTTTATGGCTTCCAGCGCCGGATTAATGGGCTCGCCACCAAACGGCACAAAGCCGGTCACCAATACATTACGCATGTTAAACTGCTCCTTTGTTGTTTATTTTCCGGGAAATGCCAAGTAATACATCAAAAAGATATTGACGACAAGCAATGGAACCGCCGTCATTACCTGCGCTTTGATAACTCCGTTTTTATCCTGCATTTCAAGTAAGGCGGCGGGCACAACATTAAAATTGGCCGCCATGGGCGTCAGCAGTGTGCCGCAATACCCGGACAGCATGGCGATAACTCCCGCAATGGCGGGATCCGCCCCGTGCATCTTGATTACCAGCGGAATGCCGATGCCTGTGGTAATAACCGCAAACGCAGCAAAGGCATTTCCCATTACCATTGTAAACAGCGCCATACCTACACAATAGGCAATAACCGTAGCCAACCGGATATCCACCGGCACGACGGTCGCAACCATCTCAGCAACAACTTTACCTACGCCGGCTTTATCAAACAAGAAGCCCAACGCTGCAAGAAACTGGGACAGAATAATGGCCCAGCCGACTGCGTCAAGCATCCGCCGACCTTCCTGAAAAGCCTGTACCGGCATAATTCGAGTCAACAGAAAAGCTAGCGCCAGCGCCACAACGGAGCCGATGCCCAGACCAACCAATGCCCCCATCTTGGGAAATAACCAAGCTACCAAAAAGGTCACCAAGGGTACAGCCAGGGCTGGCCCAAATAGCCACAGGCCCAATTTGTCAGCCATCTTGCGCCGGAAGTCCGTAGCGGCGCTAAGATAATCCCCCATGCCCATCCATTTTGCGCCGGCGATCAGCGCCATGACGACCACCATTGCTCCAACAACGGCGGGTGGAATCTCTTTGCCCCAGATAAACGTAATCCCGTAAATCCCCCAGAACATCGCTGTTCCCCATTTTCCCGACTGTTTTTTATCCAGCAGCGTCAACACGGTGAAGATCAGCAAAAACACGCCTGTAACTGCATAAATTTGATCCAGTGTGACAGTCATGCCTGCTCACCTCCTTTGGTCTTATCTGCAGAACGTATGGCGCGATCAAGTAACAAAAAACGGACCAGCGCGATGGCGGAAGCCGCAATTGCTGAGGGAATCGCATATTGCGCCATTATCAGCAAATCGACCTTGTATCCGGCATTTTCCAATACCCCTTTAACCAGCAATAGCCCGCCGGCTGCCGGAAACAGTAGTTGACCGAAAAAATTTCCGTAATTTTCGGCCGATGCCGACATCCCGCGGATTCGCTCCAGCCAAGCCGTGCCTCTCGCACCCTCTCTGGCGGCAGCCGCCTCAGTCATCGGAGCGATGATGGGACGGATAAAGCTGGGATGACCTCCCAACTGCAATCCCAGACCTACCGTCACCTGCCGAAAAATCTGATACACAAACATTACCCTGCCTGCGGTCAACGTACGCATGCTGCGAATAATGTCCTCCGCCTTTTCTCGAAGGCCAAACCGTTCCAAAACACCAATAACCGGCAATACAAGAATCAGCAGGGACATATAGCGATTGGTGACAAAAGCTTGCCCTATTGCCGATAAGATATCAACCGGCGACATCCCCGCCACCATACCCGTGGCAAAACCGGCCACAAGCACAACCAACAGCGGATTAAAGCGAAACAACAGTCCCAAAATGACAATGACAACCCCAATTAATTTGATCAAGATTTCATACTCCTTTACTTTTTTTAATGAAGCGATTTGGGCTATCGACCTTTCCATCATTACTGCATAATTGCCCAAAAGGTTGTTATGGTTCATTTAACCGTACTATTTCATGTTCCACAAACATTCGCCGACTCCTGCCATTCAACGATCCTGCCATCGAAAAAATAACCGCCGGCGGGTGCCGATATGACGCTTGTATGGTAGAATTAAAGTAATCAAACTATACAGGAGGACTCGGACATGACACAACATCCTATTGGCAAAGAAACTCGTGAATTTCAAACTGAGACTAAACAACTCCTCGACTTGATGATCCATTCCATCTACACCAACCGGGAAATATTCCTACGGGAATTGATTTCCAATGCTTCGGACGCCATCGACAAACTCAGGGTCCAGTCGCTGACCAACCATGACTTGCTGGAAAACGATCCTGATTTTGAAATAACGCTCGCCGTGGATGAAAAAGCGCACACGCTGACGATCTCAGACAACGGCATTGGCATGACCTATGATGAAGTCATTGAAAACATTGGCACCATTGCCAAGTCTGGCACCAAATCATTCCTGGAAAAACTGAAGGAAGCAGGAACCGTCGGTGACAACGAACTCATCGGTCAGTTCGGCGTTGGCTTCTACTCCGCATTCATGGTCGCGGAAAAAGTCACCTTGGTCACCCGCGCACCAGGTGAAACCAATGGCGTATGCTGGGAATCCACCGGCGACGGCGCCTATACCATCGAGGAATGCGATTGCACCAAACGCGGCACCAGCCTCACCTTGTCGCTTCACGCTGATTTTTGTTCGACAGAACACCCGGAAGAAAACTTTCTCAACCAATACACGCTTCAACGGTTGGTGAAAAAGTACTCCGACTACATTCGATATCCGATCAAGATGACTTTCACTGTTAAAGGAAAAGACGACAAGCCTGATACCCTTGAAGTCCGCACGCTAAATTCCATGACACCGCTTTGGGTCAAGTCCAAAAACGAAATCACGCCGGAAGAATACAGTCAATTTTATAAAGAAGTCTTCCACGCCTGGGACGATCCTCTCGAAATCATACACACCAAAGCAGAAGGTGCGGTCGAATACACAACACTGCTGTTCATTCCCTCCCATGCACCTTTTGATTTTTATCAGCGGGAAACGACCTCCGGCATTCGGCTTTATTCGAAAAACGTTTTTGTAATGGATAACTTTCAGGACTTGTTGCCTGAATATCTCCGGTTCGTCCAGGGCCTTGTCGATTCGCCCGACTTCTCGCTCAATATCTCCCGCGAGTTGCTCCAGCACAGCAGTCAGCTGAAAAAAATCGGCAAAAACCTGGAAAAAACTATTTTCAAGACCCTGGAAAAACTGATAACCAACGATCGGCCCAAGTATATAAAATTCTGGCAGGAATATGGCAAATCAATCAAAAACGGCGTGTACTCCGACTTTGCAAACCGCGAAAAATTGCAGGAACTGTTGATGTTCCCCTCTTCTCTCTCGGTAGATGAACAAACAACCATTGATGAATACATCTCCCGCATGCCGGAAAATCAGACCGTCATTTACTATGCCGCCGGCAAAGACCGTTCTTCGGTCGAGCGCCTGCCGCAAATGGAAATTCTGAAGGAAAAAGGACTCGAAGTCCTCTACCTATTCGACCGGGTCGATGAATTTGCGATTGATGCCCTACGGGAATACAAAGAGAAAAAATTCCAGTCGATCAGCCGAGGCGACCTGAAACTGAAAGAACTTGATTCACCCGCCGAAAAGAAAGATGACGAAAGCTTCGCCAAGGATAGCGAGCCCTTAATTGCCGCCGTTAAGGAACAACTCAAAGGCCGTGTATCTGACGTCAAAATCAGCAACCGCCTGAAAACAAGCCCTGTATGCCTCGTTAGCGGCGATGAAGGCATCAGTCTTTCGATGGAGCAGATCCTGGCCGAGCTGGACAAGTCCAGCTACAAAGCCAGCCGAATTCTGGAGCTTAACCCGGATCATGAGCTCTTCGCCGTTTTGAAAAATCTGCATGCGACCGCACCTGATTCCGACAACTTCAAAGACTATTGCGAGTTGCTTTATGGACAGGCTCTACTAATGGAAGGACTCGCACCGGAAGATCCTGTTGGCTTCGCCGCCAAAGTCGCACGATTAATGACCAATCCGTCCAAATAAAAGCAATATAGAGAGGAAGTGTATCCTGTTGCAATATTTCGGCTTATTTCACAGGAGTATCCTACCTTCACTCTTCTTGTTCCTGGCTGTGGTACTATCCGGTCACTCCAACCAAGTAGCTCAGGCAGCGCAACCAGACCAATATGTCCCTGCGCCAAATCTTCGCCTCTACTTCACCGGGATCGCTGGATCCGACGGAGTCAAATTTACTAAAACCGTGGTAACGGCGAAGCTGGATGGTGAAAATCTGATCACTGCGGCCGATACCCAACTTACTTATTATGAATATAGCCGTGACCCGAGCCAACGAACACCAGTCGACGCCTCTGCCGACAATCTCATGGTATGGCGGTACGACTGGGACGAAAACAAAAATATCCGTCTGGTAAAACTGGCGGGAAACCGACGCAACTCGGAGGCATTTCTGATCCCCTCCGCACTGCAGAAAGGAACTCGTTGGAATACTTCCTGGAGCCGAAAGCGTGAAGTCGTCGAAGAAGATGCAACCGTAGAAACTCCGTCGGGACGCTTTGAGCACTGTCTGGTGATTGACTACGATATCCAAGCTGGAGCTACCTGGAACGAACGGCACTATTTCGCGCCAGGATTGGGCTTGGTCAAAATCCTGTCTTATCATGGCCCGAAGACTATTACCGGCGTTAGTTGGCTCGACCTGCACCGCATCGAACCGCTTCCAGCTGCAGATGCCCAGGCGATTGTAACGCAAATGCTGGAGCGCTAAACACCTATAGTAAAATAAAACTGTCCACTTAGTCTTTTGACCAGTGGACAGTTTTATTTATTCTTCCATAATAATCTCGATAAATTTTTCCACCAGATCTGGATCAAACTGCGTCCCGGCATGGCGACGCAATTCCTCGATCGCCTCCGAACAGGGCATTGCCTCACGGTAGGGGCGGTCGCTCGTCATCGCGTCATAGGCATCGGCAATTGCCAGAATCCTACATTGTATGGGAATCTCTTCTCCTGCAATACCCCATGGGTATCCGCTCCCGTCCCATCGCTCATGATGCTTCAGTATCCAGTCCGAAATTCCGGATAGATCGTCAGTCGCCGAGGTGATCCGGTGTCCGATTTCCGAATGATGCTGCATCTCCTGGCGTTCACTCTCCGTCAGTGGCCCGCATTTATTCAGGATGCTGTCAGAGATCCCAACTTTGCCAATATCATGAAAATAAGCAAACAACTCCAAGTCCGGTATTTGTATTGAAGGAATACCGGCGGCTTTTGCCAAAGCAACCGTTGTGGCGCACACTCGCGACACATGGCCCTCAGTGATAAAATCCCGGGCCACCAGCATTTCCCGCATAGTGTTTGTAAACTGACTGCGGTGGGTTCCTGCCTGTCGCAGTTTTTCCCTGTACATCCATTTGTCAGCCATTGCCAACAGTTCTTCCGGTGACAGCATTTTTCCTTCCATCAGAGCGAAGCCCAAGGAAAATTGGAGAGGCAGCTCCTTGCCATCGTTATAGCGCTCCAACGCATTGCGAATTGTTTGGCAAAGAACATCGACAGCCTCCCGCGTCGTCGCCGGTAAATACACCGCGAATTCATCCCCGCCGATTCTTGCGGCAATTGCCTCGGAAGGGATACTGCCGACAAGAACCCGAGCCGTCTTCAACAAAGCCACATCGCCCATTTTGTGACCAAAAGTATCATTGATCACTTTCAGTCCATCAAGATCAGCCATAATTACCGCAGTTTTCGGCCCTGCCTCCCGAATTTTTTCATAAAAATAAGCCCGGTTGTAAATCCCCGTCAATGCATCATGGTAACTGGAATAAATCAATTCAGTTTCCCGGTTGCGAAGCGCCCTTTCGGTTCGATATTGTTTGCGCAATTGCAACCACATCAGCAAAACCGCCAACGCAACGGTAAAAGAAAAAACCGCCGCTACATTGCGATAAAGAAGTCGCCTGGCGTCCACATCCCGAAAGGCAGTATCCTGTCGGGTCGTCGCCACGGCAATAATCGGATAGCCGAATATTTTTCGAAAAGACCCTAGCCTTGGAAATCCGTCGATTCCCATACCTTCATACTCTTCAGTCACAATACCGGTTTGAACACGAGTCAACGCCGGATGATTGTAAGAATCCATCGTACGTGTTTTTCCATTATATTCACTGGGAATTCGGGCCAGCACAGAACCATTCGTATGCAACAGCCCCAACGAGTTATCTTCGCCAAGATTCATTGACAGGAAAACCCTCAGTAAATAACTTTGCCTAATCCCCACAGAAACAATACCGGCAAAACTGCCATCAGGATTATTCAGGCGTCGACTGACAAACAACGTCGGCTGTCCGTCGACTCCAAGCGTATCCACCGCAACAACCAACACTTTTTCCGTATCACTGGCCTTGTGTGCCGGAAAAAAATCCTGTCCGGCGATATTCAAGGGTCCTGAAAATCCGGCTGCATTAAAAACAACACTTCCCGCAGCATTCACCACATGAATCCGGTTGATCATACCCGCATTCAATGTTTCAAACAAATACGTTTGATTTAGGGATGAAATAGAGCCGTTGCGCTCCCACTCGACTTTCATGAAACGAAGTATTATGTCAGCCTGCTCAATGGCATTGGCAACCCCCTCGGCCAAAACCATCGCCATATTATGATTGGCAATGTCCACCCTCATCTTTTGCTCGGCAAACTCTCGGTCAGACAGAAACTTAGTCAGTCCGAAAGAAATCAGGCAGCACAGCATGACAAAAAAAGCCATTAAGCCACTGGTCTTCCGATAACTTTCAGTACCGCTAATTTTTCCCTGGCTCACACATATTCATCCCCAATAAAGCATTTCTACCACTGTTTTTTTGTACGTTGTTAGGGATTCTCTTTTCTGGTGTTTTTTCCTTCCTCAACAGGAAATTTTTTCCGTAAAAATAGACCTCCCGCTGCCGAAAGGTCTAGTAAAAGATAGGTTGTCAGATAGATTTATCCGGGCAACGTTATCCGTATACCCTGTGGCAAGCCACTTTGTGACGAGAGTCGACCTCCTTTAAATCCGGGACGGTGTCCCGGCAAGCGCCAATCGCCAATGGGCAGCGAGTATGGAATACGCAGCCGGTCGGCAGATTCAATGGAGAAGGAACATCGCCGGACAAGATTACCCTTTCTCGCTTTCGTCGTGGATTGGGATGGGGAATCGCGGATAGCAGTGCCTGCGTATAGGGATGTAGCGGTCGCTCAAACAGGCTGTCGGTTTCGGCTTCTTCCATCAAGTGTCCCAGATACATCACTCCGATTCGGTCGGAAATATGCCGGACCACACTTAGATTATGGGCAATGAACAGATACGTAAGTTTCAGGTCTCGCTGCAGTTTCTCGAGCAGATTAATAATCTGGGACTGCGTAGAGACATCGAGAGCCGATACCGGCTCGTCGCAGACAATAAATTTCGGATTCACCGCCAACGCCCGCGCCAGCACGATGCGTTGCCGCTGTCCGCCGGAGAACTCGTGAGGATACCGGTCATAGTGGTCCCGTTGCAAGCCCACCTTGTCCAGCATTTCGTGCACACGCACCTTACGATCTTTGTTTTCGCCGATATCAAAAATATCCATCGTCTCCTGGATCGCCGACCCCACCCGAATGCGAGGATTCAGGGCAGAAAACGGGTCCTGAAACACCATCTGCATATCCTTGCGGACTTTGCGCAATTCTTCCTCGGAAAATTTCAGCACATCCCGGCCCTGATAATGCACTTCGCCATCCGTTGGCTCGATCAGTCGCAGAACCAGTCGGCCAGTTGTACTCTTACCGCAACCGGACTCGCCCACCAGACCATATGTTTCGCCTTCTCTGATCGACAGGGAAATGTTATTGACCGCTTTGACCAAACGCGGCGGTTGAAGCCACCCTCCGGCGACCGGAAAGTATTTGACCAGTTGGTTGATTTCCACTAAAGGAGCTGCTTGCTGCGTCATCAGGCCAACCTCCTTTCGCCGTCCGCCATGGCTTTGTGGCGCCAACACCGGACTTTATGCGTTGCATCAACCTCGACAAGTTGCGGTGGCACTTTGCACTGCGCTTCCGCGTGCGGACACCGGGGGGCGAAATGACAGCCGGACGGCACCTGATACAGGGAGGGCACCATGCCTTCAATGACATGCAGGTCTTCCCGCCGGTTCGTTTCCATTGACGGAATGGATTTTATCAGTCCGCAGGTATAAGGATGCAAGGGGTTGTCGAACAACTCTTCTACGGGACATTCTTCGACGATCTGTCCCAGATACATGACCATCACCCGATCACACACTTCCGCAACGACTCCCAAGTCATGCGTAATCAGCACCACGCCCATCTTCAATTCTTTTTGAAGTTTCAGCATCAAATCGAGAATCTGGGCCTGGATCGTTACATCCAGCGCTGTAGTCGGTTCGTCCGCAATCAGCAGTCTGGGCTGACAAGCCAATCCCATGGCAATCATGACCCGCTGGCGCATTCCGCCCGACAATTGATGCGGAAAATCCAAGATTCGTCGTTCCGGCGAGGCAATTCCCACCAATTCCAGCATGTGAATGGCCTTTTCCAAGGCTTGTTGCCTGTCCAGTTTCTGGTGCAGCATAATCGATTCGGCAATCTGGTTGCCAATAGAAAATACCGGATTCAGAGACGTCATCGGGTCCTGAAAAATCATCGAAATTTTGTTGCCTCGGATCGCTTGAATCTCATGTAACGGCATCTTCAGCAGATCCTGGTTTTCAAACAGAATTTCCCCTTCCAGCAGGGTGCCGCTCTGCAACCCAAACAGGCGAAGAATCGAAAGCGACGTCACGCTTTTGCCACACCCGGACTCACCGACCAACCCCACGGTTTCACCCTCATATATCTTGAAACTGACCCCGTCGACCGCAGTGACTAAGCCATTTTCGGTGGAAAAACGGGTTTTCAGGTCCCGGACTTCCAGCAATAGTTGATTGTTCATTCGCATCACCTTCTTCGCTTGTATTTCATTCTCAGCTCTTTGCCTTGTTCGTATGCGGGTCCAACAGATCCCTTAGTCCATCGCCGATCAGATTAAGTCCCAGCACTGTCATAACAATTGCAACCCCGGGAAACACCATGATCCACCATGCTTGTTTGATCAAGGTTCGACCATCGCTGAGAATATTACCCCAACTGGGCTGCGGCGGCGGAGTTCCTGCCCCGAGAAAGCTGAGCGACGCTTCAATAATAACAGCATAAGCAAAAATAAACGTTGCCTGTATGATCAGCGGCGACATGCAGTTGGGAGCGATATGACGCCAGATGATGCGCCAGGATCTACCGCCCAAGGCCCGGATGGCCTCGATATAAGTTTGCTCCCGGACAACCAAGGCCGCCGACCGGACAGTCCGCGCCACAGTCGGGATGTAAACCACGCTGATGGAAATAATAACGTTTTCAATTTTCGGCCCAAGCGCCGCCATGATCGCGATCGCCAGCAGCACCGCAGGAAACGCCATCAGACCGTCCACCACCCTCATGATCAAGTTGTCCAGATGGCGGTAATACGCTGAATAAAGGCCCAAAATCAAACCAAAAACCGACGAAATCACGACTACGGAAAAGCCGACAGCGATAGAAATTCTGCTACCATAAAGAACGCGGCTGTACACATCGCGGCCGAATTCGTCGGTGCCGAACCAATGCTCGGCGCTGGGCGCTTTCAGGCGATCCGTCACTTTCATCTGCAGGGGCGGCTGTGTTGCAATAAGCGGTGCAAAAACCGCCATCAGGAAGATTACAGAAAGCAGCATGCATCCAGTAACCGCCAGACGGTTGGAAAGGACCCGGCGCAGAATGATATTCCGCCTGAAGGAATCCAAGAATCTTGTTTTGTTTTTCAGAGTACCGGTCGAGGCAACCTCCACGGCAATCCTCTCCTTTCATTCCGGGCGGCGGTTTATTTTGACAGCCGAACCCGGGGATCAATCAGAACATACATCAAGTCAATTACAAGATTAATGAGCACATAAGCCACGGCAGTCATGAGAATCGCTCCCTGAATTACCGCATAATCACGCCGCATTACCGAAGTCACGATCAGTTTCCCGATGCCCGGTATGTTAAAAACCGTCTCTGTAACTACTGCGCCACCGATCAGAACGGCAAAAGTCAGGCCGATTACGGTCAGAATGGGAATAAATGCATTTCGTAGGGCATGCTTGAAAATAATGACAAAACGACTTAATCCCTTAGCTTCCGCCGTCCGGATATAGTTCTCGTTCAGGACTTCTAAAAGGGAAGATCGGGTCATTCGGGCAATCAACGCTCCTTGCATGATTCCAAGCGAAACCGCCGGCATAATCAAATATTTCAAATGATTGACCAACCCGTTGGATAGAGGCTGGTATCCCGCCGCCGGCAGCCAGTTCAACTGCACAGCGAACAGCAAGATGAAATTCAGGCCGATCCAAAAACTGGGGATCGAAATTCCCAGCAGTGCCAACGTCATAA
Organism: Negativicutes bacterium; assembly: GCA_035560855.1. Lineage (GTDB taxonomy): Bacteria > Bacillota > Negativicutes > UBA1444 > UBA1444 > UBA1444. The sequence goes on from DATMYT010000500.1 coordinate 16,571, forward strand.
ACGACTGGTCAATCCAGGTCCCCCTGTTGGCTGCCGCCACGACTCCCAGCGGAAGCGCCACCACAATGGCAATGACTTCTGCCAGCAATGTCAGAGACACCGTAGGCCCCAAATGCTGCCAGATGGCAGTGGAAACCGACATATCCATGAAAATCGACCAGCCCAGATCACCGTGCAGCACGCCCCACAGCCATCGTCCAAACTGGGCGTAAATAGGGAGGTTGAGGCCAAGCTGCTCCCGCAGCTTGGCCAAATCCATATCAGTGGCGTCGGACCCGAGGATGACAGCCGCCGGGTCGCCTGGAGTCAGATGAATAATCACGAAGTCGACGACCGCAACCACAGCAAGAACCGGCAGCAGATAGAGAATTCGTTTGAGGATGTACTTTGCCATAGAGTATCGTCACCTCCCGTTTGTTATTTCAATTCCGTCCGTTATTTAACGGTTGTGTTCCAATACTGTTTGTCGCAGAAGAATTGGGCGCCCTTTACGTTCTTGCGGGTAGCAAAGAACTGATGCAAGTTGCCGAATTTGATGACCGGAACTTCTTCCCAGTAGAGAGCCTGCACTTTTTCAAATGCTTTTTTGGCCTGTTCCATATTGGGAGATTCCCGCATTTCATCCAGAAGTGCGTCCATCTTCGGACTGTTGTACCAGCCGGCCCAGTTGAAACGGGAATCGAGATACAAGGTCTGCGAAGGTTCCACTGTGACCAGGAAACCGGTAATGAAGATACTCCACAGTTTGTCATTGCCGCGTTTGCTAAGAACTGTCGGCCAATCGTAGACCTCCAGATTGACCGTCATCCCGATTTTCTCCAGCGTATCCTTCAGCACTACCGCACTTTTGTACATGTAGTCGTAGTCCCGTGAGGTAATTATTGTAACCGGTTCGCCTTTGTAACCAGCTTCGGCCAGTAGTTTTTTCGCCAGTTCCGGGTTTTTTTGGTTGTATTTTTCCTTGCCGCTGTCCACATACCAAACCTGTTCTTTGAAGACCAGCCCGTGGTTCAGTTCGTAAAACTCCGGCGTTCCCGCCACCGCTTTCATCACCATTTCCGAGTCAATGGCCGCGTTAACAGCCTGCCGTTTTTTAGCATCGGCGAACAGGCCGCTCTTCGTGTTGAAAATCATCGAAACATAACTGGACGGTTTATTAATCTGCACAGTGATGTTGGGATCTTTTTTCAGCGTTTCATAGCTGTCTGTCGGCAGTCCTTCGGCGGCATCATACTCGCCTGACTGGAGACCGGCCACACGGGTCGCCGGATCGGGAACCAGATAGAAGTAGATATTGTCCACCAACGCTTCCTTTTTGCCGGATAAGCCGCTGGTCGGACCGGGTGCGCTCTTATAACCTGCGTATTTCTTTACCTGAATATATTGGTTCTGCTTCCATTCGACAAACTCGAACGGGCCGGTGCCGATGAATTTCTTGACATTGCCGTCGCCCGCTTCATCAATGATTTCTTTCGGCATGATCACGGCGCCCTGGGAGGGATACGCCAATGCGGGCAACAACGCGCTGGACGGTTTGGGCAACGTGATTACAACCGTATCTTTATCTTTCGCTGTAATGGTCGCCGGAGCCACTACCGCCCGGCCAATGGTGGAATATTTCCGCCAGCGAAGCAGCGACGCTACGACATCATCCGCCGTCAGGTCCTTACCGTTGTGAAACTTGAGGCCTTTCCGCAGCGGGAAAGTAAAGGTCTTGCCGTCCGGACTGATTTCGATTTTTTCTGCCAGGGAAGGTACAACCTGATATTTGTCATCAACGGTAACCAGGTACTCGAAAATATGCCACCCTACCTGTTGAGTCACTGTCGCCGTGGTTTTGTGCATGTCAATGGTAGGCGGCGTAGCGGTCAGCGCTACTTTCAGATCATTTTTGTCCTTTGCTCCCGCCGCCGGTGCACTTGGATTCGAGGAACCGCCGCAACCGACGGTGAACAGGAGAACCAACGCGATCAATAAGGCTACAAGCTTATTTGTGTTTGTCATTTGATACCCTCCTCATTTTTTCAATCGTACTTCGTTCGCGCCAAGCGCGGAGCGTATCCGGCTTCACTATTTTCGCCGCAAAGTTTCGCCGCTAAGAGAACCTGTATATTGACCCTGACGGACGGCCACCGCACCATTGACCAGTACATGATCAATTCCTGTCGGATATTGGGCCGGTTCGGCAAAGGTTGCTTTATCAGCGATTGTCGCGGGATCAAAAACGACAATGTCGGCCCAAGCCCCTTCACGCAGGACTCCCCTATCACGCAGACCCAGTTTTTGCGCTGGAAGCGATGTCATTTTGCGAATGCCTTCCTGCAATGAAATGACTTGCTCTTCGCGAACATACTTGGCCAACACCCGGGGAAAGGTCCCGTAGAATCGCGGATGCGGCTTGCCGGTACTGGGAATGGCATCGGAACCGATCATCGACAGTGGATGACGAATGATTGTTTGTACATCCTCTCCACACATCAGGAAAATATTCATCAGTGCCAGACCCTCTTCTTCCAAAATAATCCGGAACAGCATATCGGCCGGGTCCTGCTTCTCCAGCTCCGCCAGCTGTTGTAGCGTTTTCCCTTCATATTCACTGTGTTTCTGGCAATATGCAATCATAACGCCGTCCCAGCCAGTATTCTTGGCGCTGTTTTCCCAGCCGGGCAATCCGTTGACGAGTTCCTGTCGAATTCGCTCTTGTATGTCAGGTTGCCGCAGTCTCTCCAGCAGGGCCGCAATACCACCGTCATGCATCCATGGGGGCAAGAGAGTCTTCAGGGATGTACTGGCAGCAATATACGGATAGACATCGCAGGTAACATCGAACCCGCGTTCCCGCGAAGCTTCCATCATCGCCAAAGTCTGTCGACATTTGCCCCAGTTACTGCGACCGGCCGACTTATGGTGGGAAAGTTCCAGCGAAACGCCGGAGACCTCAGCTACCCGTATCGCTTCTTTAACCGCCGCCAAGACTTCATCCGCCTCATTTCGAATGTGTGTAGCATACATACCGCCTTTGGCAGCCACAACTTTGCACAGTTCAATCATTTCTTCTTCCCGGCTGAAAATACCGGGAGGATATATGAGACCGCTTGATAGTCCAAATGCACCATCGTCCAGCGCCTGTTTCACCAGTTCTTTCATTCGTTGCAGTTCCTGCGGCGTGGGTTGCCGGTCGTCAAATCCCATCGCATTGATTCTCACCATGCCATGCCCGACTAAGGTAGCCACATTGCCAATCAGCTTGCGTTCATCGAGTCGGTCCAAATAGTCGCCCACGCTACGCCAGTCCCATTTCACAGAACTGTCCCTGAAGGTAGGAGATGCCTGTTTCAAAAAAAGCGGCAATACTTTTTCATTGACCGGAGCCACCGAAGTGCCGCAATTGCCAACCACTTCCGTGGTGACTCCCTGCAGGATTTTCCCCTTTTCCCGGGGTTCGGTAAGCGCTAGAACATCGGAATGGCAGTGAATATCAATAAATCCCGGCGATACGATCTGTCCAGCCGCGTCAATGATCTGAGCGGCAGTTGCCCCGCCCAGATTACCAATACACGCCACCTTGCCGTCTTTGATCCCAACATCCGCCTTGAACCAAGGATTGCCACAGCCATCCATGACGTGGCCGTTTTTTATCACGATATCGTACATAATTGCTCCTCTCCAATCACATCTTGCCTAGATTTATCAAAGTAAACGCGCAATCAGCCCAGTCGGTAAAAACACAAAGACGCCTGCAGCATAACTTTGGGTTGTGCTGTAAGCGTCTTTGCTTAGTCTTCTTTTTTGTTGTTCCGAAACCGGCCTGTCGCGACGATTGGCTTTATCGTTTAGATATCATTAGGTTTTTCCTTTCTGGTAAAAAGCCTCCATGATATCAGAGGGAACCATGCTGCCGCCAGTAGCCCAGGCAATATGTGTCGCCTGCTTCATGACCGCTGTCAGGTTGCAGCGCTCAATATACAGCCGCCCCGCCTCTTCCGTGAACAAACGCGCCGGTCCGACGAATCCGGCCAATGCCGAGGGCTCCAGCAACATCTTCTCGGTGTCGGCCAGCATTCGCAACAGTTGGTACATGCTGCGATCTTCCACTGTATAAACACCGCTGATCCATTGCCCGATATTTTTGCCGACAAATCCAGACGGACACCCCACAGCCAATCCATCCAAGTCCGTACTATTATCAATACCGAAGTCCTGCACGGTGATTTGATCGTTCAACCCTGTCATTAACCCCAGCAGCATACATGGCGCATGAGTAGGTTCGACAAAAAAGCAATGAACATGGGCGCCAAAAACCAGCTTGAGACCAAAGGTGATTCCTCCGGGAGATCCGCCCACGCCACAGGGAAGATAGACAAATAGAGGGTGCTCCGCATCCACGATGACATTTTGGCTATCCATCTGCCTTTTTAGGCGGAGAGCCGCCACCGCATATCCCAAAAACAAATCCTGGGAATTCTCGTCGTCGATAAAATGGCTGTTGGCTTCCATTTTTGACTGTGCGCGACCCGCAGCCACCGCCTGAGTAAAATCCGATTCGTACTCAACGACCTGAACCCCTTTTGCGCGTAACAAATCCTTTTTCCACTGCTTGGCATCCGCTGACATATGCACAGTCACCCGAAAGCCCAGTTTAGCGCTCATGATGCCAATGCTCAGCCCCAGATTGCCTGTAGATCCAACGGCAATGGAATACTTAGCGAATAGCTGCCTGCAGGGCTCACTGTCTAAAATACTATAGTCATCGGTTTCGACCAGCAAGTTGTGAGACATCGCCAATTCTTCTGCAACTTTCAACACCTCATAGACTCCGCCCCGCGCTTTGATGGAGCCGGCAATCGGCAGGTGGCTGTCATACTTTGCATAGATCTCACCGGGAATCGAAACGCCATACCGTGCTTCCAGACTTTGTTGCATAGACGGTATCCGTACCAGCGGCGACTCGATGATCCCACCCGTTGCCTGTGTTTCGGGAAACACCTTGGCAATATAGGGTGCAAAACGTTGCAATCGCTGCTCCGCCGCTTCAACATCAGCCAATCCCAAGTTGATGCGGGATGAGCAATCCGTTGGCGTACATGCCGGATTGGTCCACCAGACTTCCTGCGTATCAATCATTTTTTTTAGTAAAGGATACTCGATCAACCATTGAGAAAGCGCCTTGTTCTTGATTACGCTGTTCGGCATTCCATTCCCCTCTTTCACCACACCATAATACTGTGATTCAACAATTACTTCCGTAATACCTTTCCATCCAATGCACCGGTGTACTTTCCCCCTCTGACGGTAACCCGGCCATTGACGAGGACGGTGTCAACGCCGGTGGCATACTGGCAGGGATCGCTATATTCTGATCGGTCCGCTACCGTGACCGCATCAAAGACCACAATATCTGCAACCATGCCGGTGCGAATCAGGCCGCGGTCCTTCAGCCCCAATTTTCTTGCTGGCAGAGAGCTCATCTTGCGTACAGCTTCCGGCAATGTCAGTACATTTTCTTCCCGCACATATTTGCGCAATACGCGGGGAAACGTACCGAAGAATCGAGGATGCGGCTTGCCGGGGCTGGGAATGGCATCGGAACCGACCATCGACAGCGGGTGACGCAATATCGTCGCCACGTCTTCTTCACACATTCGGAACGCCAGCATCAGGATTTCACCCTGCTCCTCCAACATCAAATCAAACAAGGTATCCGCCGGGTCCTGCCCGCGCATTGCAGCCAACGCCGCCAACGAATTCCCTTCACTCTCATGATTTTTAGCGCAGGAAGCAATGACGATGCATTCCCAGTTATCATCCTGGATAAACTGATCCCAACCCGGCAGTCCGGTTTTAAACTCAGCCTTGATGCGCTCACGGCTCGCCGGATCTCTCAGTCGTTGCAGCAAACAGTCACTCCCGCCTGCCTGCGCCCAGGGAGGAAGTACCGCGCCCAACACTGTGCTGGATGCTGTATACGGGTAAACATCACAATTAATATCGAGTCCCTTCGCGCTGGCTTCTGTCATCAATTGCAGCGTCTGTTTCACTTTGTCCCAATTTTTCGGCCCAGCCGCCTTATGATGCGAAATTTCAACCGATACCCCTGATTCCAGTCCCACCCGAATGGTTTCCTGAACCGATTCGACCAGCAGATCTCCTTCATTGCGCATATGAGTCGCATACAATCCGCCCGCAGCAGCCACGACCCGGCACAGCTCCACCATTTCCGGTGTCTGGCTGAAAACACCGGGCGGATAAATCAGCCCACTGGACAGGCCGAACGCGCCTTCCTCCAATGCGTCAGCCACCAACTGTTTCATTTGCTCCATTTCGGCGGCATTTGGCGTCCGATCATCAAATCCCATAGCTGCGATACGAACGGTTCCGTGCCCTACAAGCGCCGCCACATTGCTAATCGTTTGATGTTTTTGCACACAATCCAGAAACTCCCCCGTCGTCCGCCAGTTCCACGGCAGCACGCCATCGGCGAAAATTGATGCGGTATATTTCTGCAGCAAATCGAACGTCCGAGGCTCCACCGGCGCGGCAGACAGTCCGCAATTTCCAATGGTTTCGGTCGTCACGCCCTGCAGAATCTTGCTCTGTTCGCGCGGTGTTTTGAACAGGACGGAGTCGGAATGACAGTGAATATCAATAAATCCAGGCGCTACAACCAATCCGGTTGCGTCAATTCTTTCTTTTGCTTCCTGTTCGGACAATCCGCCAATGTTGACAATTTTTCCGTCCCTTATGCCCAAATCCGCCCGAAAGGCAGGTTCTCCACTTCCATCAACAATCTGCCCGTTTTCAATAATAATATCGTACATGTTTCCCGCTATCCCCTTTCCCTTGTTGCCTTTCCGCCTGTCCGAAATCAATTCCCCCGGACATCAGTCGACAACCGTAACGAATATAACTGCCGCGGTCTCCCCTTATTGATAGGTTGCTCTTCGCCCACCACCACCGCCAGGTTACTTTCGGTCAGCCGACTCAGTAATCGGTTGGCGCTGCGCAGGGAGACTCCAAACCATTTAGCCAGTTCGGCGGTTGTAAGTGTCGTGAGGTCATGCTGCTCATTGAGCGATACCAGTTTGTTGATCGTCCCAACACTGACTTTAGCCTGTTTGGCCAGCGCCAAACGCTCCGGATCGTGGCTGCGGGCCGAATAGTTTAACTGAGTTTCTTTTCCCAAAGGCCCCAGTACGCTCCCGTTAGGTAAGATGGCATAACAGCCGCTTCCTTCTGCTTGCAATTCCGCTTTGGTCAAGGCTGTTTTTGCATGTTGCTCCGCTTCATTAGCGGTATAGCCAATCCCGATTCCCTGACTGACGCGTAACTGCAACGATAGCGGTATGCAATCCAGTAAAGGAATGACTGTGAAATTTTGGGTCAATTCTTCAATCACACCGCGAGTACTGATAAATGTCGTGGTGCTCTGATCGGACCAATACATTAATGTTTGAGTTTTTTCACCAAAGTCGGCAAGCATTTGCGCAATTTCCTGCTGATTCCGTTCTTTTTCTTCCGTGGAACCCGCGTCGCTTTCCATTTTTTCCCGAATGCTTATAATGCATACAGCCAACTGCGTTCCCCCAACTTTCAGGCTTTTCCCTTCCAGTTGAACTAATTTTAATGAATCGCAAATCGCCGATTGCGTCGGAATAATTCGGTAGCACGGCACGCCTAGTTCCCGCAACCGTTCATAAACGGACGTAACACAGGTAATTGCCTGATCAATCTGGCCTGCTTTCCACAAATCGTAATGGAACTGTACAATTTCTTCCGCCTTTTGTCCTACTCGATATTCGTTGACAAACAGCCGCTCGACGCTGAGTCCCACTTCGTTTATCCGTTCCTGTACTTCCTGACGTTTCAGAATGTCGACGCTAATGCGTAAAAACAACGCTGCAGCGCCTCCGACCCTGTCTTTGATCAATTGGAACAAGACGCGGTACAAGCCGGCGCCTGTGTACGGAATATACACCATCGGGATATCCTTGATCTTCCGGCTGGCAATTTCATACGGGATCGGTCCGGCAAACAGAAAAATATCCACTTTCGACTGATAACGCAAAGTAAGTCGCAGGGTTTCCGCTTCATGCCGGTAGGGAACAGGGATAAGATTCAGGCCCGGATATTTTTTGCCTGCGTCAGCTACCAATGCAACCAAGTCTGGAGGGCCGATCACGGCAACCTTGAGCTTCATTTCCCGTACTCCTTTCCCGCAGTCAATTGAAAAAAGCGTCCGTAAATAGTCCGTAAATGTTAAAAAAAGAGGCCATCCCGATATGCTATCGACATGGCCTCTTTGCCTACCGTCAAGGTGTCCTGTATTGCTATTAAATTTACACTCAACCGCTGGATTTGTCAAGCATAAATTTTGGCGATTTTAGTTATTGTCGATCAGTTTTTGGTATTCAGCGTTCAGCTTGGCAAAAATCGGTCCTGCTCCCTGCCCTACCGGTTTTTCGTCAATATAGCCGACCGGCACAACGCCGCTGGCCGCCGACACAAACACTTCATCGGCATTGGCAAAAAACTCGGGCGTGCAGAACTCTTCCACCACTTTGATCCCTAATTTTTGTGCAATCTGCAATACTACCATACGGGTGATGCCCGGCAGGATCAATTTCCCCAGCGGCGAGGTATGAATTACGCCGTCCTTGACTGCGTAGCAATTGCTGTGGGCACTCTCGGTAACAAATTTTTTGCCGCCGTCTTCCCGGACAAAAATAACTTCATAGCAACCGGCTTTCGCTGCTGCGTTACTGGCCATCACACTACCCAATAGGTTCAGTGTCTTGATATGGCAGAAATGTTGCCGTTCATCCGGATAAAAAATTGTTTTACTGCCTTTGGTATAAAAATCATCCGGTTTCGGCGCCACCGGAATAATCGAGCCCGACAGGATTGGGCGCAGATTTGGCACATATACATGATTGCGGGGGGATTGCCAGCCGCGGGTCCATTGGAAATAAAACATGCCGCGTTCAATGCCGGATTCTTTCAGCAACAAATCGCTGAACTGCTCAATCTCTTCGCGGGTATAGCAGGGAACGATATCGAGCATTTTGCAACTGCGTTCAAATCGGTCCAGATGCTCTTTGCGCAGGAAGTGTTTTCCATTAAACACCATCCAGGCGTCATACACCCCATCGCCGAACTGGTAGCCGCGGTCCTCGATGCAAACAACCGGCTGATCTCGTTCCACAATTTTTCCATCATAAAAACCCAGTGACTTCATGAATACCACACCTTTCTCTCAATACTTAGGCTTTGTTCCTCCGGATTCATCGTCGGAATAATTCAAGCCTCTTAACCCCAGACAAAGAGAGACCACGCCCGTACTTACGTACGAACGTGGCCTCTTTGCCACATTCCAGCTAAGATCCCTTTAACATGATTAAAATTACACCTTGCAAGAATGTTTGTCAAGGCATCTCCAATCGCTATGGGTTGATTTTTTCCTTGAAGGTCTGCTTACCGTCTTTCATTTCAATGACAACAGCGCTTTTGATTGGATTGTGGTTGCTGTCCATTGTGACAATCCCGGTGCTGACCTGGAGATTTTTCGTCTGCTCCATCGCTTCCTTCACTTTGGTTGCATCTGTGGAGTTAGCCCGTTTGATAGCATCTACCACAAGCATCGCGGCATCATAGCCGAGAGCCGCCATCGAGCTGGGTTCCACATTGTATTCTTTTTTATAGGCTTCAACAAACTTGAGAACGTTGGGGTCCTTGTCCTGGGAAGAATAGTGATTGCTGAAGAATGTATTGTTCAGAGCCGCTGCGCCGGCGATTTCGACGACCTTGGGATCATCCCAACCGTCTGTGCCAAGAAGCGGCATTGTGATACCCATTTCGCGGGCTTGTTTAACGATCTTGCCGACTTCTTCATAATAAGCAGGAATAAAGATGGTGTCGGCGTTCATGGCTTTGATTTTCGTCAGCGTCGATTTGAAATCCTGGTCTTTTTGCAGGAACGCTTCCTTACCAACAATTTTACCGCCATTTTTTATGAAGGTCTCTTCGAAGGACGCCGCAACTCCCTTGGAATAGTCAGAGCTACTGTCAATGTATATCACCGCGGTTTTCATCTTCAATGACTTGGAAGCATAGTTAGCCATCACACGGCCTTGGAATGGATCAATGAAGCACGCCCTAAAAGCATAGGGACGAACCTTGCCGCCGTCTACCGTGATCTTTTCGTTTGTTCCGGTCGGCGCCATCACGAGCACCTTATTATCCTGCGCAACCTGAACCGTAGCCAGAACATTGGAACTGACGATCGGCCCCATCACGATGGATACTTTGTCCTGAGTGATGAGCTTTGTCGTTGCATTGGTGGATTCGGCCGCTTCCGATTTGTTGTCAGCCAGAATCAGATTGATCTTCTTGCCGAGAACGCCCCCCGATTCGTTCACCTGCTTGAAGGCCAATTTCATGCCGTTCAGGGTTTGATTGCCAAAATTAGCAACCCCGCCGGTCATTTCGATATTGCCGCCAATCCTGATTTCATTGGATTCTGCTGCCGGTTTGGCTTTTTCGCCCCCGCCACAGCCTGTAAGCAACAGGCTCATAGCGACCATCAACACGCATGCGATAGTCAGATTTTTTTTCATTGTCTCTTCCCCCTACACAGTTATGTATTTAGTCTATATTTTACATCTCGCTTATTTTTTCGTCAATTATCGCCGCATATTTACATTATTCCATTGAGACGAGACTCCAAAAAAGGACTCTCTCCCGTGTTTGGCGAATTTATCCACAACTCACTGGAAGGAGAAAAAATGTGAACAAGAAACTACAGACAAGTTTTTGTGGAATCCAACTGGAAAACCCGTGTATCCTCTCCTCCGCTTCGCCAACGCAAAGCAAGGAAAGCATTGCCAAGGCCCTCAAACTGGGCTGGGCTGGTGCTGTAACCAAAACATGCGCACCCGACAATTTGCTCACACCTGATGTCGCCAATCGGTTTGCCGTGCTACGGGGCGCAGATGGAGAAATTGCAGGATTTGAAAACATCGAAGGCTTGACGCAAAAATCGGCAACTTACTGGGAAAACACCATATGCGAACTAAAGCAGGAGTTTCCCGCCAAAGTGATCATCGCCAGCATCATGGCGGATTCTGCTCGCGAGTCGTGGCAGGATCTGGCCCAACGCATGGAAGCTGCCGGGGCAGACGCCATCGAATTGAATCTGTCCTGTCCGCATTTTCGCTTAAGTGATAACATGGGGGCCGCAATCGGCAAGAGTGAAGACCGATCGGCGACAATCACCGTCTGGGTAAAAGAAGTGGTAAAAATCCCGGTTATTGTAAAACTGACTCCCAATGTCAGCAATATTCAGGATGTTGCCGCCGCCGTGGTAAAAGCCGGCGCTGATGCTCTGGCAGCCATCAATACAGTGCAGAGCTTAATGGGAGTTGACATCGATACCTTTGAACCGCTACCTGGGGTAAACGGCCGCAGTGCTTTCGGCGGCTATTCCGGCAGTGCGGTAAAGCCGATCGGACTCCGTTGCGTTGCGCAACTTGCCCAGATCACCAACGTTCCGATTCATGGAATCGGCGGGATCGAAAAGTGGCAGGATATCGTGGAGTATTTTGCGGTTGGCGCTTCGTGCGTACAGATATGCACGGCGGTCATGCTAAATGGATATCAAATCATTACGCCGCTGCTCCAAGGCTTGGGAGAGTATGTCGAGCGCAAGGGACTCCGCAGCTTACAGGAAATAACCGGTGCTGCGCTACCCAAAATTGTCGCCAGAGAAGAGCTCAACATGCAATGGAGCAGGAAGTCGACTGTAGTCGCGCCAGAGAAATGCACAAATTGCGCCAAATGCCTCCTCGTCTGCTCGGAAAGCGGCAAGGCGGCTATCCGGTTTTTGGACAAAAAAGTCTCTGTAGATCAAAATCTATGTGATGGCTGTTCGCTTTGCACCCATGTTTGCCCTCACGGCGTACTGGCTCTGCGATAAACGTCAGTCATTTTTTCCATCCCGACGTATCTGCTTACCGGATTCAAGCGTTCCAAAAATAAAATCCCGAAACAAAATTAATGTTGGCGAATTGGCTTTTGTGACTGGATACGCAAACGCTATGTTTCGTTCAATTTGAGGTTCAAGGCGAAGAAAGGCAATATCCGGATGCGAAATTGTTTCGGCAATCTGGGACGAAACAAAGGAAACTCCGGAACCTTGGGCGACCCAGTCTATAATAGTGTCGATCTGAATAGATTCGCTAATGATTCGTGGGTTGAACCCATTGGTTTTAAAAGCGCCGAGAATGACGTCGTACATACTAAGGGTGGAGGCCGGAAAAATCAAGTTTTCTTGCGCGATATCCTTTAAATGAACGCTGCCGTTATTGGCGAAAGGATGGTCTTTGCGAGTGATCACCTTCACTTCTCCGGCAAGAAGCGTATGACACTTCATCGATGGATCCAGCTCCATGTTCGGCGGCGGAAATAGAATGGCCGCATCAATATTACCCTGCTGCAGTTGTTTTACCAACTCATGACTGCCGGATTTCTCCGAAACATGCAGATGGATGCCGGGATGAATACTTTGAAATCGCAGAAGATGTTTGGACAGTTTAAGCCTGGCAATATTGCGGACGATGTTGGATAGTGTCCCGATTCGAATCAGCTTCTTTTTTGATACAGAATGTTTTTGCATGGCTTCATCGAGTTGATCGAAATCAGCCAGCACCTTATTGGCGTAAAAAACAAACTCTTCACCCGCCAGGCTTAATTCCACAGAGCGGGTTCCGCGCTCAAACAATTTGACGCCCAATTCCTTCTCTAATTTGCCGATTTGTTGCGACAACGTGGGTTGTGTTATTCCGAGTTCCTCCGCCGCTTTAGAAAAATGCAGAAACTTCGCTGCTTTCAAGACATATC
>DATMYT010000501.1:0-6930 GCA_035560855.1 Negativicutes bacterium
ATCTTAATGTTCGCGTAGACGAAGACATCAAAAAAAAGGCGGACTTGCTGTTTGCGGACTTGGGAATGAACATGACCACGGCCATCAATGTCTTTCTTCGCCAAGCGATTCGAAAAGGCGGCATTCCGTTCGAAATTGCCAACATGGACGACGGCCTGCCCAAAAAATTTGATCGAAGCAGACTGCGCAAAGCGATTGCCGATCTTAATGCAGGCAAGGGAACACGGCACGAACTGATAGCGACCGACAATGATTGAAATTTGGCATGATGATGCCTGGGACAACTATCTCACTTGGCAAACGAACAAAAAATTGCTGACGCGAATCAATAAGCTGGTAAAAGATATAGAACGAAACGGCTATGAAGGAATCGGCAATCCGGAGCCATTGAAATATGAATGGTCTGGATATTGGAGTCGGGAAATCGATGAAAAAAACCGGCTGATTTATCGAATAGTTGGCGATACAATAGAAATTGTCTTCTGTGGCGATCACTACGGCGATAAATGACGCAGCGATTTTTTGAAAAGCTGAACGTAATCTCGCAGGCATTAGTATAGCAGTGATTGTTTCTCCAAACTCGTAAAAAGTTTCGAAAGACTACCCGGTGGGTAGTATGAAGTAGAAAAAATCCCCTGTACAATTTTGTATAGGGGATTTTTCGGTTATTTGTTCAATGGATAACTTGAATGCTTGTGGCGAGTAACTGAAATTTTCTCAAGACTTCGGGAGCGGCATTGATAAAAAGGAGGTTTGAAAACATGTGGAAAAAATGGATGTCTTTGATCGTGGTGGCAGTGGTGTTTTCTTTGACAGCGGGGTTGGGTGCAAGTGTTCAGGCAGCAGAAGCGAACCTGAAGGAAGTCCGGATAGCCACGCAACCGGGTCCTGCTTTTGCCCCGATTTTTTTGGCTGAGAAACAGGGATGGCTTGCGGCGGAACTTAATAAACAAGGCGTATCCATCAAGTGGAGCTCTTTCAACTCCGGCCCGTTGCTGACGGAATCGTTTGCAGCAGGAGAGCAGGATATCGGATTTATCGGCGATTTTGTCGCCATTATGCAACGTGCAGCCGGACAGGATACCCGAATTGTCGGCATGGCCGCTTCCGGCCCGCAGGGATTGGCGATTGTCGTGCCGAATAATTCAACAATTACGACAACGAAAGACCTGAAAGGGAAAAAAATATCCGTCGTCAAGGGCTCGTATGCTCATCACCTGCTGGTGCAGGTATTGAAAGAACAAGGGATGACAGTTCGTGATATTGATCTTGTTGATTTGTCCCAGGCCGACACGCATAAAGCGTTGATCCAGGGAGACATTGATGCCAGTGCGATTTTTGAACCCCTGATTACCAAACTGGAGGAAGAAGGGGTCGACAAGGTCCTTGTTGATGGAAGCGGTTACACAAAGGGACTGCTGGCGATTGTGGCGAAGCCTGATTTTGCCGCCAAGAATCCTGAGGTGGTCCAAGCTCTGTTGACGGTATATCAGCGCTGCAGCAAGTTTATCGCAGCAAATCCGGCGGAAGCCGCCCGTCTGATTTCGACCAGCATTCAGGTATCACCGGAATTTGTGGTCAAGGTGTTGGGGAAATATAACTATCATGCAATCGTGCGGGATGAGGATATGAAAGAATTGAAAGCCAGCGAGGAAGCTTTGCGAACTTTCGGCATCATGAAGACTTCGGTCGATATCGATGCTTTCGTCGACACCCGTTATCTCAAAGCGGCAGGTCTTCAGTAATAGTGCACATGCAAAATATATTTGACCAAGGATTAAAAAAATAAGGGGTGATATGGATGAAAAAAACGGGAAAAATCACAATTTGGCTGTTTATGGCGGTACTGATTGCCAGCCTGGCGGGAATGCAAAACGGGTACGCCGCCGAAAAAAGCGCTGTGTTTGACGCGCACGACACCGGCATACGCTATCATTTCAGCGATACCGACATGGACTTTAACTTTGGAACCTTGGTGTTGGGCGCGACTGTGAATCACGGCGTGGAAATCGGCGAAGCGTTCTATGCCGCGTCACAGATCAAAGACGGTGACGCAGCCAGCTGGCAAAAAGAATGGTACCTCTTGGCGCAGCGCGTGGAGGCCCGTGGACTGCAGTCGCTGGCGGAAGGCCACAAAGTGAGCGCTCGCGATCAACTCCAAAGAGCATCCTATTACTATCGCATTTCTCTGCTGGCCATTCTGCCCGACGATTCCCGCTTGCCGGAACGGGCAGAAAAAAGCCGCAGCCTGATGAAAAAGGCGGGAGAATTGTACGATCCCCCCCTGGAATATATCGAAATCCCCTTTGAAGGAACGGTGCTGCCTGGATATTTCCGCAAGGCGGTTAACAGTGACAAACCAGCCAAAACGCTGATTATGATCGGCGGCGGGGAAACCTTTGCGGAGGATCTGGTAGTGTATATCGCGCCGCAAGCGTATGACCGGGGTTATAATTTCATAACCGTCGATTTGCCGGGACAGGGGCTGCTGCCAATGCAGGGTAAGATCTTCCGCCCGGATATGCATGTTCCGATGAAGGCCGTTGTGGATTATGTTCTTTCCCGCCCGGATGTTGACGCGAAGCAATTGGCGGCTTACGGTTACAGCGGCGGCGGCGGATTCGTTCCACAAGCGGCGATGCATGATCCACGCATTGGCGCTATCGCAATGAGTTCAGGCGTAGTGGACGCCTATCCCTTGTTTTCGACGATGCCGGTCGTACTGGCCTCGCAAAAAGAGATCAATTCATGGACGACGTTCCATGGCAATATCGTGAAAGCCATCGCCTGGCGATGGGGTGTGCCGATGGACAAACCTTCCGGCCTGGCGGAGGCCAACAAAGGCTTCACCTTTGATCCTGCGCAGATCAGTGTCCCCGCTTTGCTGATCGTCGGCGAAGGTGAATATAAAAGCGCGGAAGTGCAGCGACAGCAGAAGGTCATCATGGACGGCCTGCCCAATCCGCTGAAAAAGATGGTGATCACGCCAAGCAACGAGGGCGCGACGAATCATTGCGTCATGGAAAACCGCAGCCTGGTTGGGCAAGTCCTTTTTGACTGGCTGGATGATGTTCTGCCGAAATAAGCAGCGTGAAAATAGGCATATCAAGAAGGTGGGCGTATGAAAGCAACCCTCCGCGCCGTAATGGCGCTTTGCCTGCTGTGCTGCCTGTGCGGCGCGGCAATGGCGGCAAGTGAGAGTGGAGTGGAAACCGCAGTTGTGAAACTGGATAGCGGCATGATTTCCGGTGAAACGGACGGAGACATTCATGTTTTCCGCGGCATCCCTTATGCGGCGCCGCCGGTGGGAGAACTCCGCTGGAGGCCGCCACAGCCGCCACAGCCGTGGATCGGCATCCGAGCGTCCACCCAATTCGGACCGTCCTGCCCACAGCCGCAGGAGTCCAGATCTTCTGTGTACAGTGAAGATTGTCTCTATCTGAATATCTGGACACCGGCCCCGCAGCCGCAGGCGAAACTACCGGTGATGTTCTGGATTCACGGCGGCGGCTTTAATTTCGGCGGCACATCATTGCCGGAGTATGAAGGAAAGAATTTAGCCGCCAAGGGCGTAGTAGTGGTGACGGTCAACTACCGTCTCGGACCCTTGGGATTTTTGGTGCACCCACTGCTGGATAAAGAATCGACCAGTGGAACATCCGGCAATTATGGGCTACTCGACCAGATTGCTGCGCTTAAGTGGGTGCAGCGAAATATTGAAGCGTTTGGCGGCGATCCCGCCCAAGTAACGATTTTCGGACAGTCCGCCGGCTCCCGCTCGGTCTCGCTGCTGCTGATGAGTCCCCTGGCAAAAGGGCTGTTTAAAGGGGCGATTGCCGAGAGCGGCGGCCCCATTATCGGTTCGGAATATTTATCGCCCGCTTTTAACGGTGACAAAGTGAATGTCGGGAAGATGGGGCAGGCATTAGCGCGACGATTGGGCAGCGACCAGGCGACCGATGTGCTGGCCGATATGCGGGACAAGTCGGCCGAAGAAGTCGTGCGAGCGGCGGCATGCAGCACCGGTTTGTTTGACGATGGGCTGTTTTTTGCCCCGGTGTTTGACAACTGGGTGTTGCCTGATGATCCGCGGGCCGCATTGCGTGAAGGTCGAATCCATGCTGTGCCGGTGATTACCGGGAGCACCCGGAATGAGGGCGCTCTGTATCTGACCCAGGAAAAGGAAATCACCCGGCAAAAATATCAAGATTATTTTTCGAGTCGGTTTGGTCAGGCTGCCGACAGCGCCATGAAAATATTTCCGGCGTTGCGGGATGAAGATATCGGTCCTGCCATTGACAAAGTAATTGCCGTTGGCGCGAATGCCCGACCCGCGCAACTGACAGCGCAGGCAATCCAGCAAAAAGGAATGAAATCCTACATTTATCAATTTACCAGGGCGTCGCAGACGGCTCTGGCCCGCAAGGCGGGCGCGCACCACGGAGTGGAACTGGCGTATGTTTTTGGGAATATGAAAGAAGCCGACGGTTATGACGTGATCGACCGGAAGCTTTCCCAGCTGATGATGCAGTACTGGGTTAATTTTGCCAAAACAGGCAACCCCAATGGCGCCGGACTACCGGACTGGCCGGAATACAGTGCTCGGGAGGGCCTGAATCTGGAATTCGGGGATCAGCTGAAAATAGGCAGTCACCTGTTCAAACGGGAAATAGACTTCATTGGGCAGGTGGATTTCCTGAATTACCCTACCGTGAATAAAGGACGGTGACGATATGATCAGAATAGCCGTACCCTACGCGATGAATGGAAAGAAAACAGCAGGCAGGCCATGGGCGGTTGTCCTTTTTGTGGTATTGTGCCTGATGCTGTGTAACTTCGGCACCTTGGCCGAAGCGAAGGAGGCTGCCGTTGCTTCCGTCAAAAGCGACGATTTGCCGCTGACGGCCGAATTTGAAGGAGGAAAACTATATTATGCGGGGAAATTCCGGGTAGTAGAGCTTTCCGGCAGCTACCGACAGATGGGCAGACAGTATGGCGGTCTGTTGGCGAAAGAAATTCATGGGATGTATGAAATCGTCACGTCGCAGTATACCC
This sequence comes from Negativicutes bacterium, assembly GCA_035560855.1. Lineage (GTDB taxonomy): Bacteria > Bacillota > Negativicutes > UBA1444 > UBA1444 > UBA1444. Next base: position 5,056 of record DATMYT010000501.1, read on the forward strand.
AGCATGGCATCGTCAATCCGCAGGCTAGCCTCACGGATTTTTCCGCCCGATTATTTGCGCTTTATCCGCGTCGTTTCAAGGAAATGGCCTATGGAATGGCCGAAACAGCTAAAATTGAAATAGGAAAAATCGCGGTGGTGAACGAATTTTTTGATTATATCCTGCTGACATCTAGCAACAGCACGCTATCAGGCCGCTGCGCCGCGATCAGCGTGTGGGGTGAATATACAGGCGGCGCGCCGCTAGTCATGGGTCGCAACTTCGATTTTCCCAGCTTCTTCAAGGAATTCGATCCCTATATTACGGTGGTAGTATACAATCCGGCCGATGCGGTGTATCCGTCGGCCGTCATCACTTATCCGGGGCAGATTGGTTCCATTCAGGCATTTAACAACAAGGGGATTGTACTGGAGAATAATGACGGCAGCAGTTCCGGCGACCCTAACCGCTATTTCGGTGAACGGATTCCCAACGGGATCAGTGATCTGGAGATTGTTTTGAATCATGGAGCCGTATCGGAAGTCGAAACCGCCCTCGCCACCCGGCGACTCCAGTATCCTCTGTTGTTCCAGGTAGCTGACAGCGAACAGGCCTATGTCTATGAAATCTCGACCGACAATGTGATCAAACGCACCAGCGGGGTCGGCGGGCTTTTAATTAGTGTGAATCACTTTCTCAGCCCGCAATGGTCCGGCGCAATAAAAGGAAAACTGGATCTACCTGATCGAATCGCCGACTCGGAAGAGCGGCAGCGCAATTTGACAGTGTTGGCGGAAACACACAAGGGAAGCATCACATCGAAGATCATGATGCAGATTTTGGATATTCCGGTCCAGCAGGGCGGCGCTACGCCGGAAGACCGCTCGATTTACCAGTATGTCTTTATGCCGCACCAGCAAATATTGTGGGTAAAGGCACGCGGATATTCGGACTGGACTGAGATCAACCTGCAGAAACGATTCCAGAACTCCCCCGGCGAGGCTCTTCTTCACTGATACCGACAAGGGAGGAAAACATGCGATACCGATTGAGATATTTCCTAGTGCTGGGGCTGCTGTTGCTGTTTCCGTTCGTCGTTTCCCCTGCGGAAGGGAGCCCGGTCGTGAAGACCATTCTGTTGCCGCCGCTGAAGACGGTGGAGCTGCAGGAGATGCTGCAACCGTTCCTCAAGGCGGAGAAGATTACGTACTCCATTATTCAGGGTCCGCAGCCCAAACTGGTCCTCGTCGGCGAGGAGGCGGCAACGACTCGGATCGCCCATCTGATCGAAAAACTTGCCGGACGTCAGGTAGCGAAGGACTTGATCCTTATCACGGCCAGCATGGAGGAAACCAGCTTCAACAAAGGCAGCGCGACCGGCCTGAATCTAAGCGAAATTCCGATCAGCGGCAACTGGAAACGGACGACTTCGAGTACCACCTATCAAAATACCTCGACGTCAACCATCCAGGTGGGTGACAGCAGCGCAGCCGCCGTTTTTCGGCTGCGTGAATCAAATGACGACAATCATTTGGTGATTGCCGGACAGATCGCGGCAAGCAACGGGATGACCGGGAACCTAACCCTGGTGGAGGAAGTTCCATATGTGGTTATCAGCGCCAACGGTTCGGCTGCGGTGCAATATCTCAAGGCGGAAACCATCATCAAAGTTAAACCCACATTACTGGAATACAACGAAGAGCAACCGGAAAAAAGCCTGGTCAAGCTGGACATCAATCTGCAGATCAGTGTGGTCGGGGATCAGACGAACGTCAGCAATCCGACAATCACCACGCGGCAGATCGTTGTAACCCGCATCTTGCCTGCCAACCAACAGGCAACGGCGGTTGCCGCATTGACCAGCGACGAGGACATCCTGACGGATCTTGGCATTCC
>DATMYT010000502.1:0-14359 GCA_035560855.1 Negativicutes bacterium
TCTCTTTAAAATGGATTATTTTAATTCTAATGCCGACAACAGGCTCTCTTTCATCACGTCAACCGGTGCTTTGGTTCCTGTCCATAATTCGAAGCCTGCCACCGCTTGCCATAATAGCAGTTCCGTTCCTGCGACGCTGCAAAACCCATTCTGCCGTGCCTGATGCAAAAAAGTCGTCTCCAGTGGATTGTATACGGTTTCATAAATAACCATCTGCCGATTCATTCGATCCCAATCGAAAAGCTGCTCCAGATTGCCTTTGCCACTCATCCCGATCGAGGTAGCATTCACGAGAATATCCGTCGCCTCTAGCGCGGAAAGCCACTCCGTCGATTGCCATTCCAGCACTTTGATGGCAGTTTCTCCCTGGGGAGTCAAAATATCAGATAAGAGTTGGGCTTTCTCGCGGTGCCTATTCGTGATGTATAGGGTTTTGCAGCCCCATCGCACCAATTCGGATGCAATGGCTCGGGCAGCACCGCCGGCTCCCAACAAAAATGCCATTTTAGGCGCTTGCGGCAAACAGGAGTCCAAGGACAGCCGAAAACCAGTGCAATCCGTATTGTGGCCTTCCAAAAATCCTTCCCTGTTGATAACGCAGTTGGCCGCCCCCACCAGTTCAGCTTCCGGTGAAAGTTTGTCAAGCCAGGGAACGATCGCCTGTTTCAACGGCATTGTCACATTCACGCCGTTGATCCCAAACGAGCGCACCATTTGCATAGCCTCACGAGCATCCGATTCACGAACGGTAAGTGCCACATACACCGCATCAATACCATTGTAAGTAAAAGCGCTGTTCATAATCAGCGGCGATAACGAATGCTTCACCGGGTCGCCAATCACGGCATACAATCCCGTATGGCCGGAAATCTGTCGAATGGAAGGCATCAATTACAATACTCCTTTTTTACGTTGCCGGTTCCCTTATTTCAAGCTTCATCGCTTGATCCTCCCGGGCAATAACAATATATTTCTCCCAGGCTCTTTCTTTTCGGCCCACCGGAACATTATCTTCATATTGGGCAAACCGCAGGTGCGGCCCCCGACTCTCATCGCGTAACAACGCAGCCCTCAGTACGGCTTCGGCAGTCAGCAGCAAACTCTTGTTTTCAAAGAAATAAGCTGCGCCTTTGTTCCCCAATGCAAATCCATTGGCTTTTATCGTTTCAAGTTTCGACAGAGCTTCCCTAAGTCCTGCTTCCGTTCGAACAATTCCCGCACCGGCTTCGGTCAGAACCTGCAATTCATGACGAAAATCAATCGCGCTCATTTCCCTGTCCGCCGATCGTGCTATTTCGTCAATCACGCCTTCAACGGCAGCCGCCAGTAACTGTTCATCCGCCGGCAACTCGGAGGCTTCCGCTTGTTGGGTTTGCAACGCCTTGATCTGCCCCGCGGCATCTTCGCCGGCAATTCGGCCAAAAACCTGGCAATCCAAGAGAGCATTGCCCCCCGGCCGGTTTGCCCCATGCTGCCCGCCTGCCGTCTCTCCCGCAGCCCATACAAAAGGAACCGTTGTCCTAGCCTGTGCGTCAATTTTAATTCCGCCCTGAAAATGCTGCGCACACGCCGCCACTTCAATCAGATCGCCTTTTTCCAGCTCAATGCCGTACTCAGCGAACCAATTGATCGACGGTTGGTTTATCTCCCGCAACCTTTCCAGCGGCGTATGATTTCGGGCTGTTTCTCCAAGATCCGAAGTCATTTCTGTGCGATAACGGACCTGGTTTTCCTCCGTCAGCCACTCAAACGAAAACCCCGCCGGATTCCGGCCAAAATCGAGAAACGTTTTGCGTCCTGCCTTCCATTCCTTGTAGAGGGCGATATCGATGATATGAGTCTTATGCTCATAAGATACTGGCCAGCTCGCACCTTTTTTAAAGACGGTGTTAACAATATCCGCGGCAGTAGTACCCGACGGAAAATATTTCGCCAGAAACTCTTCTCCATCGGAATTGACCAACCGTGGAAGGGCTCGCATCATACTGCCGGAACAATTGAATTTTGTTTTGGTCGAAGCGATTCCAATCTGCACAAATTCCATATTGACCAGCTGTGCACCGGCTTCGTACGCCATAGCAAATCCATCACCCGTCATCCCGCCGGGGAAGACATTGTGTTCATAAATCATGCCACCGCCACCGGTCGCCAAAATGACCGCAGGTGTCCGAATCACGAACGCAGCTTTTGACGGATCTTTTTCTCTTGTGTCGAGAGCTACGACGCCTACCAGCCGGTTCCCTGAATGCACCAGGCGGACGATCATGGCATATTCGAGCAAATGGATGTCCAGACCCTTAAAGTATTTGACCAACGCATTCTCTATATGGACGGCCGTCCGAGGTCCTGTATAGCATGCTCTGGCATACTCAGACCCGTCTGTAACAAACTGGTCGGGTCGCCCATTCTTTTTCACAAATGGTACTTCGAGACGATCCAGATATTCAAAAGCTGCGGCGGCATTTTTCGCCAGCACATCGGCTAGCGTTTTGTCCGACACTTTGCCTCCAATGCGATAGATATCGTCCGCGTGATAGGTCCAGGCATCTGCACCGCCGGGCTCGGTTGTAGGTAAAGTAGCATGAAAAGCCATCCGGTCGGAGCAGGAGTTAGCCGTCACCCCGCTTGTTCCCGGTTTCCCCTTGGTCGCCACCAACACAGCCAGTCCTGGCTCCGCCTCTTTTGCCGCTATGGCGGCCCGCAGGGCAGCACCGCCGCTACCGACTACCAAAACATCACAGTCAACGACTTTCATGCATGCTCTCCGCCTTTCATCTCTTGTGCCCAATGTTCCGCCACCGTTTTGGGCGCATAGCAGAACATCATCACCATGTTTTCGGTCGAAGTATTGCTCAACATATGGTTCGACTGGGGTTTGAGATAAATGCAGTCACCGGTCTGCACGTTCCGGGTTTCGGCATCCACAGCGATACTTCCCGCTCCGGCAACAATATAATATACTTCTTCCTGCTGATGAGAATGCAGCGGCACAGATCCCCCCGGATAAATCGTCACATGGCCCATTACGAACTGTTCCGCTTCCAGTGGCGCGTTTGGCCCCACGACAACCCGAGTCGACCGGCCGGCCGGAAATTCCATTCCTTTTATATCGGCAACATTAACAATGTCCATCGTATCCCCCGCCTTTTCCTATTATCGCTCCCCAAGGTATGCTTTTTTCACACCCGGGTCACACAATAATTCTTTCCCTTTGCCTTCCATCGTCACCCGTCCGTTTTCCAGAACATAGGCATAATCACAAAGAGCCAATGCTTTCTTGGCATTTTGTTCAACAAGCATGACTGTGATTCCCTGTTCGCGGATTTGGCTGATCAGATCAAAGATGCTTTTTACAATAATTGGGGCAAGGCCCAACGATGGTTCATCCAGAAGGATCATCTTGGGCTCGGACATCAGACCACGGCACACTGCCAACATCTGCTGCTCTCCGCCAGATAGAGTTCCTGCCTGTTGATTTCGGCGATTACGGAGAATGGGATATAGCTGCATCATTTTTTCCGTGTTTGCTTTCAGTTGGCTTGAATTTTTCAGTATATATCCGCCTGCCAGCAAATTTTCCTCCACCGTAAGTCCGGCGAAAATCTTGCGCCCTTCCGGGACTTGAACGATACCCATATTGACAATATCATGCGGGACCCTGACGAGTTCTTTCCCTTCAAATTTAATACTGCCCTGTTTCTGTTTTACAATGCCGGAAATGGTGTTGAGGAGCGTGGTTTTCCCTGCGCCGTTGGAGCCGATAATACTGACGATGCTGCCCTGCGGCACCTGGATACTCACCCCGGACAGCGCCTGAATGTGCCCATACGAAACATGCAGATTCTCTATAGCAAGCATGCTTCATCCTCCTCACCAATGTAAGCTGTCGTTACTTCAGAATTGTTCTGTATTTGGGATGGCGTTCCGCTTGCCAGCAGTTTGCCGAAATTGAGCACATAGATATTGGCGCACAGGGTCATGATGACTTCCATACGGTGCTCGATAACCAACACGGACAAGGCAAATTTCTCATGCACGGCTTGAATAAGCCGAATGAAATCCTGGACTTCGCTCGGATTGAGACCGGCCGCCGGTTCATCCAAAAGCAGCACCTTGGGATTGGAAGCCAGTGCTCTGGCAAGTTCCAGTTTCCGTTGCAGCCCATAAGGAAGGTTTTCCGGTTTTTCATCCTCATATCCGGCCAGTCCGACCAACGCTAAAAAGCTGCGGCTCATTTCGCGAACTTCATTTTCCCGCCTTCTTTTGCGCCCACTGTATAGGAAAACATCGGCCAAGTTGTACGTTGAGTAGGGATCGGCGGCCGTCATAACGTTTTCAATCACGTTGAGTCCCTTGAATAGGCGAATGTTTTGGAAGGTCCGGGCGATACCCGTCTGGGTGATCTGATATTGTGGTAACCCGCTGAGTTCCTCGCCATCCAGAAAGACCTTCCCTTTGTCAAGCGGATATACTCCGGTCAACAGGTTGAACGCAGTAGTTTTGCCGGCGCCATTGGGGCCGATGATTCCGACGATCTGCCGTTCCCCCACGGAGAATGAAAAATCGTCAATCGCCTGCACTCCGCCAAAAGCTTTGGATAGATTCTTTGCTTCCAGATGGCTCATGATACCTTGACCCCCTTTTTCCCCAACTGCCGCAACCATTTGAACGTGAGCTCGAATTCCCCGAAGATGCCGATCGGCCGATAGTTGATAATCAGAAGAACAATAACGCAATATACCGCAACACGCCATTCCGACGCAAATCGCAACATCTCAGGCAAGCCTGTCAGCAGTATTGTTGCAAACACCGAACCGGTAAGGCTGTTGATCCCACCGACAAATACGATGATGATCCACTCCGCCGATACAATCCAACCAAAAGCGCCCGGTTCGACGTATGTCGTATAAAAAGCATACAAAACGCCAGCGTAACTGGTCATGGCCGCCGCAAACAGGAACGTCACCAGCTTGATGCGGTTCACGTTGATGCCCATGGCTTTTGCCGCCAGTTCATCCGCCCGAAGCGCCAGGCACTGCCGACCATACTTCGAGTACTTGTATCCGACCACTAATGTCAGACAAACCGCCACACTGCCCCACACTACTGCAAAATTCGTGTACTGTGGAATCCCTGAAAGCCCCATGGCCCCTCCTGTCAAATTAACCGAATTATTCAGCAAGGCAATGATGGCTTCACCAAAACCAAATGTGACGAGGGAAATATAGTCCCGGCGGAGACGCACTGTCGGATATCCCACAAGAAAACCGGCCAAGAGCCCCGTTGCCATAGCCGCAGGCACCGCCAACAAAAAAGGTACGTCTAGATTTTTCACCAGCACGACCGAGGTATAAGCACCAACCGAAAAGAAAGCCGCTTGTCCAAACGAAAACAGCCCCGTCAATCCTGTCACGAGATACGATCCCAGCACACCAATCACTGTAATGCCTGTAAAAGTCAGAACCGCAAAAATATATTCCACTCTGCGCCCTCCCCTATGCTTTTTCCTGAACGATGATGCCGGATATCCCTCGCGGCCTCACCAACAGAAAAACCAGCATAACAATGAATACAAAGACTGGTGCGATGCCCGCGCCTACGGCGCCTATCAGCGTCACTTCCAGCACTCCGAGCAAAACGGCCCCGATCATGGCGCCTGTGATGCTGCCAAGACCGCCAATAACCGAAGCGATGAAGCCTTTGACGATAAGTTGTCCCAACTGGGGATACAGCGTGTAGTTAATACCCAAAAAGACCCCGGCGATGCCGCCCAGAATTCCCGCTGCGATAAAAGTTGCCATAACGACGCGGTTGGAGTCCATCCCCATCAAGTTGGCAGTATTGACATCAAACGACAAGGCCCTGATGGCAAGACCGATCCGGGTCCGATAAAGCACCCACAACAGGATCATCAATGCCACGGAAGAAAACACCAACATCAACAAATCCGTCAAAGCGATATTGACGTGAGCGATATTCACCACAGTCAGCTCAAAAAATCGTGGATAAGAATAAAATGTGCTGCTGGCAAAAATGGTCACGATATTTTCCATCAAAATGCCCATTGTAATCGACGATATGAAGTAATAAATTACTGGGCTATTGTTGTTACGAATCCGCCGGAACGCCATTCGTTCCAGCACAATTCCTACTAGAGCGCCAGCCAGTGCCGCACTGAGCAACGTCACGGCGAACAAGGATAAGCCACTGAGCCAGGTACTAAAGAATAATGCTGCGGCAAGTCCAATATAGGCGGTCAACGTCATTACGCCGCCATGGGCAAAATTCGAGAATTTGAGAATGTTGAAAACCAGGGCAAACCCCACCGCAATCAGTGCATATACCGACCCCAGGGAAACTCCGTTCAACAACTGCTGAATACTCACCGGATACCCTCCACTCATTTATTTTAGGAGTTTTGCGCCGGGAAGTTGACGCAGGGATTCGCTCCCCACGCCAACATACCGGCCTTGTTGTTCATTCGGATCAGAATATGGTAGCGCCTTCGTCGGAAGCGCTGGTCATTTTTTTGTAAAGGGCAAGCCAGCCAGTTGACGGTTTTTCGATTGGCTTCCAGCTTGCTTTACGTTTCGCCAGTTCTTCGTCGGAAACTTTCACGTTCATTGTACGGGCCGGTATATCGATTTCAATGATATCGCCGTTCTGGATCAGCGCCAACGCGCCACCGTCATAAGCTTCCGGAGAAACGTAGCCGATACCGAGGCCTCGGTTGGCGCCGGAAAAACGGCCATCGGTGATCAACGCGACGCTCTCGTCCAGACCTTTGCCGCACACTGCCGCCAGAAAAGTTTCCAGATGCGGCATTCCCGGTGATCCTTTCGGGCCTTCATAGCGGATGACAACGATATCCCCGGCAATAATTTCGTCCCGCAACAGCGCCTGCCAGCCTTCCGTTTCAGAATCATAGACTTTCGCGGGCCCGGACAGATGATGGGCTTTTTCTTTTACCGCCGAGAATTTCACTACTGCTCCGCGGGAAGCCATGTTCCCCTGCAACACGGCGATGCCGCCTTCCGGACTAATCGGATTGGTTACCGGACGAATGACATCCGTGTCCCGGTTTTCCACCCCTTCCAACCGTTCCCGCAGGGTACCCGTGACTGTGCCCACATCGAGACTGAGCTTGCCTACAGCAGCGAGCTCCTTCAAAACAGCACGAACGCCGCCGGCGTGATCAAAGTCAACCATCGTATACGTGTCATGACTGGGGTAGATGGTGCTGAGCAAGGGAATCTCCCGGCTGATGCGGTCGAAATCTTCGTAGGTGATCTGGAAACCAGCCTGTTTGGCGACTGCCGGCAGATGAAGGACAGTATTGGTTGAGCCGCCGGTGGCCATGACGTATTTGATGAAATTCAGATACGATTCCAGCGTGATATGGTCTTTGGGCTTCCAATCCTTTTTGATGAGTTCGACAATCAATTCGCCGGACTCCCGAGCCATCTGTTTCCATTCCTCGCTGTTGGCGGCTACGCTGGCATTGCCGGGCAGTGAAAGTCCAAGCACTTCGGCCATGGCGCACATGGTGTTGGCCGTACCCATGAACGGACAGGCGCCGGTAGTTGGGCAGGCGTTGCGGACAATTCCCTTGTAGTCTTCCCGCGACATCATGCCGCCTTTATAGGCCGCATAGGACTGTTTGGTGTGGGTAAGGGTAATCATCTTCCCTTTGTAGCTGCCGGGCTGCATGTAGCCGCCGGTGAACATGACACTGGGCAGATTGAGCCGGTTCACGGCCATCACCATGCCGGGAACAACCTTGTCGCAACTTGCCAGCAGGATCATCCCGTCCAGCTGGTTGCCTTCCACCATGGACTCGACTTCAGCGGACACCAGATCGCGGCTGGGCAGGGTATACCGATCGCCCGGCGTATTGGAGCAGATGCCGTCGCAGATGCCGGTCACAGGAATTTCCAACGGCAGGCCTCCGGCCTTACGGATTGCCGTCTTGATTTCCTCGACTACGCTTTTGAAATGGAAGTGCCCGGGATTGAGCTCGTTCCACGAATTGACGATACCGACATAGGGTTTGGTAGTATCCTCTTCTTTGAGCCCCATCGCAAACAGCAACGCATTGCGGTGATCAATCGCTTCCTCGGAAAAATCCTGCGTTCTCATATTTCATGCACCAATCCTTTCATAAGCACTTGTTCCTAAAACCGCCGTAAATGGAACCCACCATCCACGTTGAGGACATCGCCGGTAGAATACAGCAGACCGCCGTTACTGAGGGTGAAGATCGCCTGCGCGATATCTTCGGGCTGTCCCCATCGTTTGATCGGCAACAGGCCGTTTTGGATCAACGGATCATATTTGTCATGCACTTTGGCCGTCAACTCGGTTTCGATGATTCCTGGCCGTATTTCATAGACCCGTATGCCTTCCGGCGCCAAACGGTCCGCAAAAAGCTGGGTAATCATGCTCACACCAGCCTTGGAAATGCAGTATTCGCCGCGATTGAGCGATGTCGTGTAGGCCGACATGGAAGATATATTGATGATCATCGGATCCATTTCGGGATTTTTTCGTTTTTCGCCGATCATGATATTGGCAATTGCCTGACTGAGGAAAAACGTGCCCCGCAGATTGATTCCCAGCACAAAATCCATACTTTCTTCCGTTGTCTCCAGAATATCCAGCCTGACCTTGGGCCCCACCCCGGCATTGTTTACCAGCAGGTCAATGCGCCCGAAATCCTGCATCAGCTGGCCGACCATCCTGTCTCTGTCTATCGTTGATGCCAGGTCCCCCTGCAGATAAATGACCGGATGTCCGAAAGCCTTGACCGCGTCGATCGCTTCCCGGACTGCTTCGGCCGGTTGCCTTGAGTTCATGACCACTGCGTACCCTTCCTTGGCTAGTCGAGTGGCAACTGCCAGTCCGATACTGCGCGAAGATCCAGTTACCAGTGCAACTTTTTCTTTTATCATCGTCTCTTGCTCCTCTCCTTTTCAGCCCAGAGGTTTTTTCCGCCACATCAGGTGCAGAATGTTTCCTTCCGGATCACGGAAAAATAATAATTTACTGGTTTCTGTTTCCCGCCGTTCGATGAAATCAGTGATGCCGTTTTCCCGTAGGTGCGCTTCGGCAGCTTCGTAGTCATCGACCGTAACGGCCAGATGCCGAAACCCTGCGGCGGATTGACTGTAATCGGTTTTAGCACCGCTGGTCGCAGGCAATATTTCGATCACCATTCCGTCCGGTGCCTTGAGCAAAAACGTGGGCGGTTGTTTGCCGTTATCGTAAACCACCCGCAGGCCGAACAACTTGATGTACCAGTCCGCCAGCGCCTTGCTGTCCAGCGCTGCAACCGCGAAATGTTCGAATCCTAAAATCATGCGCCCGCCTCCTTTATGGTTTCAGAATAATCTTCACAGCTTTCTCATTCGGGTCAAGCGCAGCTTTCATCGCTTTGTCGACATCCGCCAGCGGAAAAACATGGGAAACCAGTTTCTCCAGATCAAGGGTCGATGTCAATGCCAGCGCCGTGTCAAAATCCCAGCAGTAACCCTGGGATCCCTGCACGGTAATTTCCTGTGCAACGAATATGGAAGCGGGGATCTGAATGGCGGGTTGTTCAAAGATGCCCACCATTGTCGCCGTCCCACCTTTACAAAGGCAGGATATAGCTTGGACAAAGGTTTCCTCTCGTCCGGCGCACTCGAAGGATTTTCCGATACCCCGGCCTCCTGTGACTTCGCGTACGACATCCAATACCGATTCGTTCCGGGAGTTTACCGTCCGCGTTGCCCCCATGACTGCCGCCATTTGCAAGCGGGCTTCAGAGATGTCCGCAATGATGATTTCCCGCGCGCCAGCGGCTTTGCAGACAGCCGCAATCAAAATACCAATGGGACCGGCGCCAATAATGACGACTTTATCGCCGAGACCGATTTTGGCGCGTTTGACCGCATGGACAGCCACTGCCAGAGGTTCGATCAACGCCCCGCCTTCATAGGAAAGATGCTCCGGTAGTTTGTAGACATAGCGCGCATCGACCACGAAATAATCGGCCATGGCGCCCTGCCCCTTACGGTAATGGTAGCTCAGGTTGTCACAATAGCCATAGAGGCCACTCCGGCAGGGCGGGCAGTCGCCGCAGACAATGACCGGCTCCACCGTCACCCGGTCACCGATACAAACAGTTGTAACGCCCTTGCCGACTTCGAGGACCTCACCGGCCAGTTCGTGCCCCAGACTCATCGGCAATGGCGCCGAAGGATGCTTTCCCTTATAAATGTGCAAATCGCCGCCACAGACACTTGTGGCCCTGATCGCAATCAGCACCTCTGTGCTAGCGGGTTTCGGGACTTCACGTTCGATGAGTTCGGCCGTTCCGGCCGTATGAACCATTGCCATTCTAGATTTCACCGTTGGCGCCTCCTCCGCTTTGTTCCAATATGTAAATGCCAGATCAGACCGGCGTTTCTTTCCACTTCAGTCAGGTTCTTTTCTGCTTGTTTATTTTGCGGGGACACTGTTATTCACAGTGTCCCCGCTTGACACTATTGTTTGTGTTTTTCCGGGACGTAACGTCCAAGGTCTATATACTTACCATTTTCAATCTTGTACATAACCATTGACAAGCCTACCGGTTGATGGGTCTGCGGCGAAAGAGTGATAATACCGGTCGATCCCTTTACGCCATTGATTTTGTTCAGGCCTGCAATGATCTTGTCGGCAGAAGCACCGCCACCCTGTTTGATCGCTTCAGCGACAACCAGCATTTTGTCATAGCCCAGGTAAACCTTGTTGATTGGATCTTCTTTGTATTTTGCCTTGTAAGCATCACGGACTTCCGCCAATTGCGGTTCGCTATCCGAATAATTGTTGGCAAAATATATGTTATTGGCAGCCTGTGGGTCATTGACCATCGATGCAAACGGAGCTGCGTAATCCAGCGCCCCTAGGAAAGGTATGGTCAGTCCCAGTTGTTTGCTCTGTTTGGCTGTGATAATCAACTCTTGCATGTAATTGGGAGCAAAGACGACATCCGCGCCCGAGCTTTTGATTTTTTCCAGCTGAGTTTTGTATTCCTTATCACCCTTGGAATAGGTTTCTTCGGCAACGATGGTCGCGCCGACCGACTTGGCGTATGCCTTGAACGGGGCTACCAGCGATACCGCGTAAGCGTTGGATTGATCGTTAAAAATGGCGATCTTCTTTAGGCCTAGTTTTTCCACCGCATAGCTAGCCATAATCTCACCATATTGAACCGTACTCGGCTGCACCAGGAACATGGAAGGATGCACTTTGCCATCTGCAGCCACAGTAGCGCGCGGATCGGCAAAGCTGCCGACGAATGCAACTTTTTTGGCGTCAGCGATGGAGGCTAGGCCAATTCCGATATTGCTGATCGGTGGTCCGATCACAACAACGGCCTTTTCCTGATCCGCGAGACGATTAAAAGCCTTGATAGCTTCCTGTACATCGCCCTTGGTATCCATGCTGAGCAATTTGATCTTGGCACCGTTGATGCCGCCCTGGCTGTTCATTTTGTCAATGGCCAGCTCGACACCGCGCGTGACGGCATTGCCCAGCACAGAAGTCGGACCGCTCAGATCCTGCAGATTGCCGACAATGATTTCTTTAGCAGCGGCTGGCGCCGCAGGGGCGGATGACTGTCCGCCACAGCCTGCGAACAGGGCCATTCCTACAACCAGCAAACTAATCAGAGCAAATACTGTAACCTTTTTCATGTTTCTCCTCCTTCTTTCCCCAAAACGAATTCGATAGCGAAGACATGTGTGATTTTTCCAACTACTCCCCCTTCCACCTCATCAACGGTTAAATATGTTCGGCTACCCGATCGCTATCCGCCGGCGGCTTGCCTTCCCGGCCCTTCTGGTAAATGGGCGCATATTTTGCCGCATCCCGGGGAACACAGCCGGTACAGCCACCGTCACGCATGATCGTGGTGCATTTGCTGCAGGCAAGACAGACCTTGCGTGGATCAAAAGCACCTTGGGTCAACAATTCGGTGGCAAAATCCGGATAAGCAAAAGCCTGTCGACCGAACCCGGCCAATTTCAGCCATCCCTGCTGCACACATGCCGCCGCTACATTCGGTGCAAACTGCCGCAGCCAGGTGAGTCCGGTTCCCATGATGACTGCTTCAGGCACTGCCGTCTGCATGACCTTCGCCGCATTCAGCAGCAACTGAATGCCTTCCAGTGGATGGAATGGCGAAACATAGCCGCCTATGTCGCAGGGGCGGGTCAGGTGCGGATTATAGTAAGGATTTCCCAAGCTGATATTGAAGAGTTTGACCCCTTTTTCCCATAGAATCTGCATCAGTTGAACGGGTTCGGTGAAGTCCGGTTTATGGTAATCATCCTTGTCCACACCCCATCCATAAGGCTGCGGCACTTCGTCGAACACTCCCAGACGGACTGCCAGCGTGATCCGGTCTCCGAGTTTGTTTCTGACCTTGTCGACAATATTGCAGAGAAAACGGGTTCGATTCTCAAAGCTGCCGCCATATGGGCCGGGACGAGTTCTCGCCCCCAATAGTTCCGCCATCAGATACCCATGGCAGGCCTTGATGTCCACCGCATCGAAACCGGCGTCGGCTGCCGCCTCGGCAGCGGCCACGTAAGTGTCCTCCAGCGCTTCCAGTTCCGCGTCGGATATGACATAAACGCTGGTGAACTTCGCATCGAGATGGGGATTGTGGGCGGCGACAATTGGAGCCGGAACTCCTGCCGGTTTGCTGTTGCGGCCTGAATGATTCAGCTGGACTACCGTATACGGTTTCGGATGTCCTGCTTTGCGGGCGGCTTCCAGCGCGTCCTGCAACAAAGCGGCATAATCATCCTTCACTTCGGCATTCAACATCAATTGACGGGGATTGGCCCTTCCTTCGCCGACAACAGAAGTCGCCTCAAACCATAATAATCCGGCACCGCCGGCAGCAAAGCGTTCATAACGACGCCGGGTAAGTTCACTTGGCCTGCCGTCCGCTGTCCCGTCACATCCCTCCATGGGATTGACCGCCAGTCGATTGGGTACGGTTTTGCCGTCAATAACCAGCGACTGCCCCAAAATACCAACATCGGACGACAGTGGAATATCGACACCGATCCGGGTAATGTCCTGTTTGAGTTCCTCCAGAGTTTTGTAATTGAATTTCGCGTGCTGTGCCATGATAACGCCTCCATACTATACCGGGTTGCTGACATCGGTATCAGCACCTACAAACCTATATCACCGATTTCCTGATAACCAGTTGTGCCGACAGAACTTCGACTTTCGGCCTGCTATTTTGACCCTTTTCGATCATCTGGATCAACCGGCGACAGGCCCGGACTCCCATCTCATAAAAAGGCTGCGCTACCGTCGTCAGCGGCGGATCAATCTGACTGGAAAAGTCCAGATTGTCAAACCCCATCACCGATATATCCTGCGGAACCCGCAGTCCTATATCACGAATCGCCCGAATAATCCCCATCGCCTTGGGATCACTGGTAGCAAAAACCGCATCCGGGCGATGTCTTTTTTCCAGCAGCTCTTTCATCACCTGATACCCATCGTCCCACCCGCTGATCCCATGCACAACCATATCGGCAGGTTCAACAGCGCCAGCTTCCTGCAACGCCCTCAGATAACCTTCATAGCGATGCCGGTACAGCGGTAGCTCAAGACTCCCGTTAATTAATGCTATTTTTTTCAGTCCACGCGATAACATGTACCGGGTCGCCTCGTACGCGCCGCCTTCATTATCAAGCACCACAGTGTTAATCGACTTACCCAGTTGCCGAATCATAAAGACCACTGGTACCCCTTCCGATGGTAAATCCAGCAAATATTCATGCCCGGGGCGGGCGGTAGAAAAAATAAACCCATCGATCAACCGTCGCCGTAGATTTTCGATGTAAAACCTTTCCTTCTCAATGTTCTCATCTGTATTGCACAAAACCACAGTATAGCCATGTTGCCCTGCCGTGTCCTCAATACCGCGGATAGCCGCTGGAAAAACCAGACTGCGAACATTGGGAATCACCAATCCGATCGTCTGGATGCGTCCACCTTTTAGTCCCTGAGCAAAAGCATTTGGTTGATAGTTCATTTTTTCCACGGCAGCCATTACACGTATCCTTGCGTCTTCGCTCACAGGGATCTTCCCCGTAAGCGCTCGCGAGACCGTGCTGGCCGAAACTCCGGCAGCTTTGGCCACTTCCTTGATGTTTACCAACGTAGTTCCTCCCGCCTGCAATCGTTTCTGCAATCGTTTGCACAATTAGTTATTCGATAATTCAAAATAAATTCCTGCTGCTTTGAAAAATTTTTTTTGCGTTTTTTTGCACGAAAAAAAAAACGTCATGACACATAATTAATG
>DATMYT010000503.1:0-2849 GCA_035560855.1 Negativicutes bacterium
TTACAAAGCGAACGAGAAATAAAAAAGATGCATGAAGCCGGGAAACTACTGGCTTCTTGCCACCAAGAAATAAAAAAGATGATCAATCCCGGTATCAGCACATGGGAAATTAATAAATTTGTTGAAAAATACTTGGCCAAGTGGGGCGCAACTCCTGCGCAAAAAGGATATCAAGGGTATCGATATGCTACCTGCGCTTCTGTTAACGATGAGATTTGTCATGGATTTCCCAATCGCAAAGCCTTGGTAGAGGGCGACATTGTAACCATTGATATGGTTGTTAACCTAGACGGCGGCCTTGCTGATTCGGCGTGGACTTATGCGGTTGGTGCTATTTCGGAAGAGATGAAACATTTGCTTGATATAACAAAACAATCTATGTACAAAGGGATTGAACAGGCACAAGTTGGAAGCCGTTTAGGCGATGTTGGGCATGCTATACAAGAATTTGTCGAAGCGGAAGGATTCTCTGTTGTTCGAGAGTTTACGGGACATGGAATAGGAAGAACGATACATGAGGAGCCTTCGGTTCTTCATTACGGCAAACCTGACAAAGGGCTTAAACTACGAGAAGGTATGGTCATCACTATTGAACCCATGGTGAATATTGGCGCTTGGCAGTGCAAAATAGATCCGAATGGATGGACGGCGCGAACGATTGACGGCAAAAACTCTGCTCAGTATGAACATACAATTGCTATTGCACAGAACGGACCCCTAATCTTAACGGCACAAGACGAATAAAGGGCGACGGATAAAAGCGGGAAGGATGGTAATCAACCAAATTCCCCGCTTTTTTACTGCAAGATTTGATATTTTTCCGGCGTTACCCCCGTATGACTTTTAAAAACTTTGCAGAAGTGGCTTTGGTCATAGAACCCTGATTCTACAGCAATGTCAGTAAGTGGCCGATGTTTGCGCAGTTCTCTTTTTGCATAATTGATTCGCAACAATGTCTGAAAGGTATGGGGAGGGATCTGGTATTCCTCCTTGAATAAGCGAATAATCCTGTATTTGTTGATTCCCGAAACTGCCGCCAAGTGATCCAGGGTGATTCTGTCCAAAAAGCAACTGGCTAAATATTCTCTGACGGAAGCAATATTGGAGCGTTCTTTGCTTTGCGTCCAGGGAGTTACTCTCTTTACGTCATGGAAAACCTGCTCCATAAGCGTGACAAGATTCGCTTCCTTTTCAAGGGGGCTCACACTATCTGTCAAAGAACGGATCAGTGTCTTGATTCCGCGTAGTACTTCCATGTCCGGTTCATTCTTTATGATCGGGTGAACTGGAATTTGTCCGATATGACTGTCGGCCAATCCATGAACCCACGTGGAACTAACAAAAAGCATCGTGTAGCGCCACTGGCTTTTGGTCAGAGGATTGCAGGAATGCACTACTTCCGGCGGGATGAAAACATAGGTCGGCGGGCACACTTCCGTAAATTTGCCTTCATACCAAAAGGAACTCTGGCCGTCATCCATAATTCCTAAAGAGTATTCCTCGTGCGAGTGTTTTTTATAGGATAGATCAGTGGCATGACACGTTTTCAGCTCAAAGAACGGAACTTCCGCGTCACGATAAAATTGCACGCCATTCATAACCAGGCAAGCTCCTTCGTATAACTTGAATACCTTCATTGTAGACGATTAGTGGGAATGCTGCCATTGGATCAGACGGTTTCTGCAATAAAATTTATGCTAACAAGCAAAGGGCTGCGCTGTATAGTAAAAAATTGCATAGATCGTTTTAAGCATGAAAAATATTCCAGTGCAGGCAGGAACTTGGAACGAAGAGGAAGAAAGAATTGTATACTGTAATCAAAAGTCGAGAGGGGTAAAGGAAAAATGAAGAAGAATTTGTCTTGCGCCAAGCATACGCGACCGGCTTTGTTGCTGGTGATTCTACTCATGGCCATGGTGATGGCGGGCGGATGCGGTGGTGCGAAGGAACCGGCGGCTAAGCCTCAAACAACCCCGGCTGCGGCTACAGTTGCTAATGTTGCTTCTGCCTGGGTGATCAATAGTGATCTGATGGATTCAGCAGTTTATCGAATCGATGTTGCCACTAACAAGCAGATTGCGAAAATTCCTTTTGAAGGGGCTCCAGGAGGAATTGCTGTCAGTCAGGAGGGCGTTTGGGTCACTGATTTTGCCAATGATAAACTGGTGAGAATTGATCCAGCCAGTCATAAGACGGTAGCTTCCATTAAAGTAGGACAAGGGCCGAAAGCAGTAGCGATAGGCGCTGGCGCTGTATGGGTGGGGAGCAGTACCGAAGGCACGGTTTCCAGGGTCGACATGGCGTCAAACAGCGTGACGGCAACGATCAAGGTAACGAACACCGCAATTAATGCTCTATGTTTTGCGGACAATGCCGTGTGGGTTACGACGGTTGACTTTGGTTTATCAAAAATTGACCCGGCGACTAATAAGGCTACGGCGCGCGTGAACGTGGAAACCATTCCGAGAGGCGTGGTTGCCGGCAGTGGAGCGATTTGGGTCGCGGCGCCAATGGCCAATCAGATTATCAAGGTGGACGTAGCAGCACTCAAAATTAGTGCAAACATCACAGCGGGCAACGCAATTGGGGTTGCGCTGGCAAGAGAATGGGTAGCGGTGGCAAACTACAAAGAGGGTACTGTTGCCCTGATCAAGGCTGCAGATAATAGCGCGGCAGGCGAAGTCGCGGTGGGCAAAAATCTGCAGTCGATTGCATATGGTAGGGGAAGTCTCTGGGTGACAAGCTATGACGATAATGCTCTTTATCGTATCGATCCTGCGGCAAAAAGCATCACAGCTACGATCCCCGTCAAGCGAGCGGGTGCGGTGGCGATTAGTCCGGAATAAAGT
>DATMYT010000504.1:0-4573 GCA_035560855.1 Negativicutes bacterium
TTGTAAATCTCTTTGAAGTAATGCTTACTCTCAATTTGTTCAAGAGCGAAATTGAGCAGCGCTTCATCCTGTATCGCATGAGCAACTACTAGAATGTCACGTTCTTTTCCCTCTAGCGATGAAAGCGTCGTGTCAATATAATCGCGTAAGCACCGACGATAAGACCCCATGTACTTCTTGCCGACGGTGAGCTTCCCATCACGAATGATAATGCTTGGTTTAATCTGCATTGCGCTTGCACCAAAATAGGTCAATGTGGAACACCTCCCGCCTTCATGCAGGTATTCAACCGTTTCAACGATGAAACTTCCGGTTATTCTTTCGCGATAATCACAAAGATGCTCCTGCAACTCCATTACATCAAGGGACTCTTTCTGTTTGGCCGCTTCCATCGCAAGAAGTGCGCTCCCCCCCCGATATTGTCATTGAATCCACTACATAGACATTTTTCAGTTTTTGCGACGCCGTTATAGCATTTTCATAACAACAGGACATTCCAGCGCTTTTCGCTATATGAATAACGCTGTCATAGCGCGCCAAGCATTCTTTAAAAAACGTCTTATATTCAACTGGATTTGCCGCAGCGGTTTGTGGCAGATTTTTCGTTCGATTGTAATATTCAAACAGCGTTTCTTGTCTTAAATTCGGGTAATCAAAATAGTCCGTAGTATCCATACGCACGTAGGAAGGAATTACTTTGATTTCGTAATACTCAGCCATTTCAGGCGTCATATCAAATGTACTATCGACAGAAATACAGATTTTATCCATTTCCTTTATCCTTTTTCGAGGTTTCGATCTTGTTCGTTATCAATATCAACGAATGCTCTTTTTCAGTCGATCATCAATGAACAATAGATCAGATGCTATATATACCCCACATGTGTATTATTCTCTGTTCCGCACTTTATTGCAATGGTCATTATCTGTTCGTTTTGTAGATTATTCTACTATAATGTGGCCAGTGTTTCGTGTTGACGAGAGAATTGAACCGCTCCAATAAGGACTATTTGCTACATGAGAGATCTTTTTCACTTCCGCTTGTCTTTTGTGGATATGGGTAGAACTTAGATAAGACGAATAGAATCATCACATCGAGAATGCTTTGCATAATCCAATAGACGCCGATGATTGCAGGCACGGAAAAAGCAATCCAAACACTTGTCAAAGGCATAATATACTGCATCAATTTCATTGATTGAGCCGTTTCATTCATTTTTTCCGGCATTTCGGCCGGGTTTAGTTTTTGTCGGATTTGCATAACAAGAAACGATGAAAGAAACGTCAATAACGGAACCAGTAGTACCCACGATGGAGCTGTGATTGATGGTGTTTGAGACAAGTCGATCAACCCACCTAATACCGTAAATTGGGGGAGCGCAATATTCCCCGTTAGATCTAAAAAGGCTGGGAGATTATTCTGCAGATGCGATATTATTTGTATTTGCGAGAGAGTTCCTTTTGTTTGCAACATCGAATGCATTCGCGTTTCCAATGCAGAGACGATTGTGGGGCTAAGTCCACAGATGTAGGTCAGCGGCTTTGTGATTATTGCATAAAGTGAGAATAGAATCGGCATCTGAATCAGCATTGGCAAGCATCCCCCTAAGAGACTCTGGCCATTTTTTGTATATAGGCCCATGATCTCTTGATTCATTTGCGCGGCAGATTTTTCATCGCTTTTATTTTTGTACTTCTCGCGTATCGCCTTTTCTTGCGGTGCGAGTTTAGCACGCCCAACCATAGTTTTTTGTTGGTGTATGCTTAAAGGAAGCAAAACCAGTTTTACAATAACACCAAACACAAGTAAGGCGGTCAGATAGTGACCTGTTATGCCATAGATAAACTTAAATAAGTACCCGAATGGCATTCCAATATACTCAAAGATTTGAAGGATGTTTTCCATTCACATAAATTCCTCTCAGTATTTCGTTCTTTCATTTGACATATTTTCAACGCTACGTAAGTGTTTGCTAATCGCGGTCATGGAAATCATGACACAGCCTGAGTCAACCGAATATTGCATGTCTGAAGTAGCAACTCCTGCGCTCAGAGCACAGAATGTAAACACGTTTACATAGCCGGGGTTATGATCCAAGCTCAGCGTATAGATATCTGTACCTTTGTTTTATTCGGAATAATCCAACTGAACCTGATGTCGCCAAGTAAAAATCCGCAATCGCGAGCATAGGATATTGCACCAATCGAGTCGCACTCATAACGCACTTACAAATCTTGCGATATGCACTGCCCCGTGCGGATCAATGTGTTCCCGCTGCGCAACACACATTGCCTCTGCAATATTCTCAAAATCCACCAACAAATCGGCGTATTGCGCTGCTTCCTCTACTGAACCTGCGGAAAGTGCCATACCATGCTCTTCAAAAAACTTTGCGTTCTTTGTTTCACAACCGGGGATGGCCATTGCAAGAACGAGAGGCACATTGACAACAGCTGCTTCTGTACTGGAGATACCGCCGGGTTTGGAGATGAGTACATCAGCGGCACACATATAGATGTTCACTATTTCCGTAAAAGTCATTATCTGCACGCGATCATCATTCTTGTACAGTTTTTCGAGGTTTGCTTTCAAATCACTATTTCTTCCAGTCAATACAAAGATGACAATATTGTCACCCTTATCGCGCAAAATTTCATTGCATAGATCTTTCACGTTTCCGGAACCTAGACCGCCTGTCATGACCAAATACATTTTTTTATCCGTGGGAATAACTAGAAAATTACGTGCATTGCATCTTGTCATACGACTGACATATCGTTTAGCCACAGGAAGTCCGGTTGTAATCAGCCGATTCTCGGCGATTCCGCTTTCTATACATTCGGCAATTAAATCATCATGCGGTAGAAAGTATAGATCCATATCTGTTTCTTCCAGAAATGGAATGCAGGTGTAATCCGTCAGCACTGCATAGCATGGTATTTCAATCTCATGCCTGCTCCGCAGAAAAGTAAGGGTCTCCATCGGAAACAGATGTGAGCAGATAGCAACCGTAAAACCTTTATTACGGATATATTCACCTAGCTGTTTGGCATGCAACGTATTGGCAAGATACACTGGGGATGGCAACTTCGTAGTGCTGTATATATCCCCTGCCGTATAGGCGAGTCCGAAAATCGCCGGTGCATGAACGACAATAGAATTGTACGAGTTTGAAACGAGATCAGATTGTTTTTTTCCGGCAAACTGCAACGCATCCGCAACTTCGCATTCGACGCCGCTGTCATGCAATGCCTCGCATACCGCATGTGCTGCGCTGTTATGGCCTTCCCCCGTATTGCAACTGAGGATTAATACTTTCTTCAAAATGCGTCACCATCTTTTCCGGTTTTGATTAGTTCTCTGAGCTTTTTCAAACCCTCTTCATAGTGAATAGACTTCAATTTCGGGAACGACAGAATCATTCGGCCCACCTGGGAGTTGACCGCTTTAATCTTTCCGTTAAAAGTCGTGAAAGCACGCCCATACAGTGTTTTTGCCGATTGAACGGCATCACCAATTCGATTTGTTATCTCTTGTAAAACCTCTTCAAATTCGGAAAATTTGGTTACGGTATAGACTGTATCAATCAGAAGGACCGAAAATATAAACAATGCCAGGAAAGAGCGCAACGTTTCCGACAACATTGAAGTATGGGCAGACACTGCTGGGTGCAGAAAGAGAATCAGGACAAGTGAAAATGTCCCAAAGGCAATAACACCAGTCAAATATACGCGTCCGTTAATATTGAATTTTTTGTCAGAATAATCCCACCAACGCGCATGAAATATTGTTTCCATTGTCAAAGAGGTAAAATACTCCAAAGCACCGGTCAGGAGCGCAGCGGCTAGAAACAGCAACACAGGGTTTGATATCTTGCCAAGAAGCAAGATATCTAGAACAGCACCACACCCATATATCGGGCAATAGGGGCCATTGAGAAAACCACGATTGATAAAACGTTTCTGCTTTACGGAACAGAGAATGGTTTCATAAATCCATCCTATTGTGCTATAGATTGCAAACCATAAAAAAATGGTTTCAATGAACACCATTTTTATCTCTCTTCATCTGAATTTTGAAGATGTTTCGTAGCACCTCGCGCGTCGCACAGACCTTATCGGCGACGGTAACGATTAAACTTTCCATATATTGTGGCAATTGCGGGTTGAGGGGGAACATATGCTTTACAATGATATCTCGTTCGATATCCGACAGAGAGAAGTCGCATTCCGCATTTTTCAGCGCACATTTCGCGTGATAAAATCCATGCAGGTGATGGCTCTCGTGTGCAACATGCCAGTCATACAAAAAGTAGTCATGTAGCAAGGCACCTCGAACCATACTTTTCATATCGATATTGCAGTGAAAGTATTCCGCAAGCTTTATACTTAAACAAGCTACTGCTACGGAGTGATCATAACAGCTGATTTCGCCGTGATGTTGAAGCGTTTTTTCATATTGCATGCCGCTTGACATCAAAATGTCGTTGGAATAATCGCCGAAAAGAAGGCTTAGCGATTCTGTTGAATCATCATTATTCATTGACTCTCCTAATTATGATTTTATTAATAC